>JASFHG010000209.1:0-6787 GCA_050123355.1 Planctomycetia bacterium | reverse complement strand
TCCCGGCCGCCAAGATGGGCGTCTGCAAGATCAACATCGACACGGACGGCCGTCTGGTCTGGTGTGCGGTCCACCGCGAGTTCTTCCGCGACAAGCCGGAAGAGTTCGACCTGCGAGGCCCCGGCAAGATCTTCATGCCCGCCTACGCCGACTACATCGTCCACAAGAACTCGGTCCTCGGTTCGGCCGGCCAGCTGGAAAGCGTCCGAGCATCGCTGAAGTAGTTTTTCTTCGCGACCGATTCATCAAGAACCTCAACGAGCCGTCAAGCGATCACTTGGCGGCTCGTTTTTTATTTACGATATCCGATTTATCCCGCTGATGCCTTGACGAGAAGAAGGATGGCATCCTTGGTCGATTGGTCGAGCTCTGACCAGGCTTCGATGAGCTGAGATAACGATTCGTCCTGTTTGTCGACAAACGGGACCACGTCGGGGACTTCTTCCAGCTCGAGGTCCTCGAGCGACGTCGGCTCGCCGTCCTGGCTGCAAAGTCGGATCCGGATGGCTTCGTCGTCCGCATGATCCCCCGGGTTGCCCCGCACCAAGATGACCTCCGGCATGTCGGCCTTTTCGCGGGCGACCCGCTCTAGCAGCTCATAATGCTTTCCGACGGCGGCGGCCCCTTCGGCCGTGACGACGTGCCACTCACTCTCGTTCTTTTCTTGGACGGGCTGCTTTTGAGTTTGAAGAGTTGATGAAGGCGCAATCGGTCGCAGACCCGGTATCTTCGGAACGACTTTCGGAAAATCCGGCCCGGGCTCTGTGGGGATCGGGTACTCTTTCGCTTCGGGGATGATCCTTCTGGAAAGCGCAGCATCAATTGCTTCGCGCATTCGCTGAACCGACCGCTGCGAGACAGCACTTTTAGATTGCGGTTTAGGGGCTGTCATCGGTTGATTAACTTCGTAAGCCTTCGTGAACGGTACTATGGGGCTATATGAATGGCCATACCCATGCCGATTGGGCATGGGATTTCCTTAGCCATTACAAAACGCCCTTTTAGGCTGCATCCGATGCAGGACCCGCGTTGGAAAGGGACTGCCGGTTGTACTGTAACGCATCCAGCAGTTCGAAAAGCGTCAACGTTTTGTTGTCGAGCTCCAGCGGGATCTCCATACCGGGATCACAAACCAAATCGACCGTCCCGTCCTCACGAATCAAGTCGTCGAACTGACGCAGCAAACCATCTTG
Source organism: Planctomycetia bacterium (assembly GCA_050123355.1). Classification (GTDB taxonomy): domain Bacteria; phylum Planctomycetota; class Planctomycetia; order Pirellulales; family Thermoguttaceae; genus JASFHG01. The sequence goes on along the minus strand of JASFHG010000209.1, from coordinate 5,594 downwards.
TACGCCTTGGCGGACCAGATGCCCCCGCGTCGCGGGCACGTCGTTGGCCCGATCGCCAAGGCTGTCCGCTGCTCGCTTCGAAAGGGCAGGCAGATATTCACTTGGGATTTCGATGACGGTTGGAACGTAAACTTTTACTTGCATGATTTCAATTCTCCACCAGTAACTTGTACTGCATTCACCCCCTTGCAGAGCTGTATGCCCATATCGGGACCTTTCCTACCGCGCGGGGTATGTGTAAATGATCGGCAAATTCGGTCGTGATTGTTACACGAAATGTTCCGGAATTGCGGGATAGATGGAAAATGACTTTACAGTACATAAGATACACAAGATAGAGGAAGTTCCATGGCATTGCAATCGGGTCGTTGCCCGAATATACCTATATATAGAAGCGGATATCTCGGTATCACCTGAGCGGAAAGTGGAACAGGTCGCACGATGAAAAAAATTCTGATTCTCTTGTTTTTTCTCAGCCCCGTCTGCCTGATGGGGGCCGAGCCGGAAGCAGACAACCCACCGGCGCCCAAAACCGAGCCGGAAGCGATCAACCCGTTCGGCCCCAAACCGGCCGTGCGAGAGGACGCCCGCCAAGGAACCATCCTGACCTCCGACGGCAAACGCCACGTAGGCATGATCTACCTGACACGGGACATGCGTCTGAAGATCTATGACGAAAAGGCCAAGCGACAGCGAGAGCTTCCACTGCGAGTCGTAGAGCGGATCGACGCAACGGTGAAGTGGGAGCGGATGGAAAAGGAATGGCAGTTCCAAGAGCTGGCCGCCGACAAAAAACTGTACACCGGCAAAGAGTACCCGGCACGAGAATATGTACATACGATCACCTTGAAAGACGGCCGCAAGATCACCGGGCCGATCTCGGCGATCGTTTATCTGAAAGCTCCTGCCGAAGAGGACAAACCGGAAAAAGAAACTCGCTACTTATTGCACAAACGCCAAAAGGGCAAACCGGAAACCACTCTGAAAAAGCTGATCTACGTTCAGTCGATCGATTTTGGCGGCACGGGCTCGAAACCGGTTGACCCAAAACCGGTCGATCAAGAATCGGCTGACCAAAAACCGCTTGACCAAAAACCGGACAAGTAAAATCATTTTTGGCCGCTTTGGACCAATTTCTCAAAAAATTCTCTGCTTCTCACGGTGGTATACCATGGCCTATCGGGATCGCGATAGGGCCATTCTCTCGTGGACACCGCACACGCCACACTCTCCACCAAAATGCCGATTTGTTTTCACCGCTTCTCTGCGGGTTCTCGACATGATGTTTTTGGATCACGAATATAGACATCCTGATAAGATTTTTGGGAAGTGAACATCTAGTCTCCAGTGCGTGTAATTTTTTTCACCCATAAATAAACAGTATATCACTTTGGTTTCAGAATACCTCACTAGAATCCCGTGGTAATGGCTTGACCAAAAAATCATGGGATGCGCAAAGTACTGTGTTCTTGTTCACGAGGGGTGGCCAATTTTGGGACTTGAAAATTCACTTTTTATCTGATATATTCGTGCATCATGAGTGAAACACATCCCAAGGCAAACGAACGAAAAATCGCACAACTTCACTCAGCGGTCACCAAGATTCTTGCCGAAATCATGCGACGCGGGTTTTATGGCACTGCAGGGATCGAGCTGAAAATTCAGGACGGAACCATCCAGAACATCCGCCATCGTGTTGAGCAAATTGAACGGTGATGAAAGACGCCCGTGGTTCTGCGATCACGAAACGAAGCCATGCATTCACGAAAAACGACGTGACATGCATCGAGCTTATTTTCCAAAAGCCGACAACGGCACAAAACATAATATAAATGTGGTATCACTAAGAGCTTGACGACCTATTAAAAGCGTCGAGTATCAAGAAGAGCCCATTACGAATTCCGATACGTCGGAATTTGTGGTGGGCTTTTTTATTGGCATTTTCCAATGTCCAGAGGCAAACAACTTACTACATCATCAACGACTTTCCTGCAAAACAAGGACTCTATCATGAAAGAAACACTTCGCGAGTTTGTTGACTCTCGCGGTCTGAAAATCGGGATCGATCGATCGGCCGGAATGGTTCGGGGCGTCAAGATCCTCGGCATCGAATCGCGAAATGGCCGAAAGTACCTGCCCGAGGCGATCCACGAGGCTGCTTCGCTCTATGAAGAGGCAAAGGTCAACATCAACCACGACCAACGACAACCGCTGGCGCCGCGCGACTATCGCGACCGCATCGGCGTGATCCGAAACGTCTCGATACGTGAGGGAGACGGTCTTTTTGCCGATTTTTGTTTCAATCCGAAGCACGAGCTGGCGGAACAATTTCTCTGGGACGCGGAACATGCGCCGGAAAACGTCGGTTTCTCGCACAACGTCACGGCCCAGGTGACTCGCGACGGCGATCAGGTGGTCGTGGAAAAAATCCTCGAAGTCAAAAGTGTCGACCTGGTCGCCGACCCGGCCACGACCAGCGGGCTTTTCGAGTCGGTCGAGGAACTTTCCGAAAAAACGGAAGAAACAACCGAATCGGCAGCGTCGGAGGAAATGACCGAAGCTCGCGAACGGCTTCAAGAGGAGTGCCAACGGTTGCAGCAAGAGCTCCGGCAACTTCAAGAAGAACTCGTTCAACAAAAACGCCGTCACACCATCGAGCAACTTCTTGTTGAAGCGGGGCTCCCCCTGCCCGACTCGGACGACCCGTGGGCCGAGCTGACTTCCGGAAACACCTTCTTCGAATCGCTTTTGAAGCTCGAAGAGGAGCACACCATACGGGAACAAATCTATCGACGGGCGGAACTCGTCAAACGTATCCACCGGCAGACAGACGCGAAGGCCCGACGCCCGCTTTCCCGGGAGCGTACGCCTTTTGCTTTGCCGGAGCAACCCGAAAGCACCGAAACGTTCGTTCGGTCCATTACCTTTTGAAAGAGGACAGACGACAGAGAACAGAGGACAGAACACAAAAACATCATGTAAACGCGAGGGCCGAGGCATGGCAGAAAATCATTGCAGAGGTAAAAAGTCACCCTGGTGCGGCAGTGCCTCTGTCTTCTGTCCTCTGTCCTCTCATTAAAACCAAGGAGAACTACTTATGAGTAACAAAATGCGGTGGCGCTACGGCGACACGAACCCTGTCATGGCGGCGGTCGACAGCGCGGTCGAAATCGAGATCGGCGACTTGGTCTTTCTCAACACCAACGACGTACGACCGGCCTCGTATCAGGCGGACCAAGGCACGGAAGCTGACAATCAGGCTCTTTTCGCCGAAAATTTTCTCGGCGTCGCGATGCAACAAAGTCGAGTAAGCGACACGAATCCCGTCCGTATCGCCACCACGGGCGTCTTCGAGTTCGACTGTGAAAGCAACACCTTCGAGCTGGGAGACCTCATCGGTGCGTGTGAGCATCAAAGCGGCGCCGGCTTGCTCGACCAAACGACCAAGTCTGTCGCAACAGCCGATTTGGCAATCGCGCGTGTCGCACGTCGCGAGACCAGCGCTTCTTCCAGCGTGCTGATAGACATCCGTTCCACCGTCATGACCGGCGGAGTAAACGGAACGACCGCCTCCGGCACGTAAGCCCGACGGCAACCAAATCAACCAGTAACGAATCCAATTTTAAGGAGAAACAACTAGTGGCAACTATCCGATATCGAGAACTACGCCGTCGCTACGAGGCGGAAGGGCCTGAAAAAACGGTCCAACATTTAAACGAAGCCTTGCAAAAAGGTGAACTCAAATCCGAAGATTTTAGCATCCGCGACCTGGCCGAAGGGCTCGTTCCGGATGGACACGAGTGGGTCCGCAGCATGGATCCACGCGCGGGCGGGTCGGTGCAACTGACCGAAAATGAAGGGGTTGACCTGACCGCCTTTCTCAACGTCACCGGTCAAGTGATTTACTCGAAAATCCTCGACGCCTATCAGCACGAGGCGTTTGCGATTTCTCGCCTGGTCGACACGGTCCCCACGCGGCTCGATGGAGAAAAAATCCCCGGCATCGGGAGAATCTCCGACGAGGTGACCGAGATCGAGCCGGGCATGCCGTATCCCAACGTCGGGTTCGGGGAAGATTATATCGAAACCCCCTCGACGACCAAACGCGGCTTGATCGTGCCGGTCACGAAGGAAGCGATTTTCTTCGACCGAACCCATCTGGTCCTTTCCCGAGCCGCCGAAGTGGGCGAAGTGCTCGGCCTGAACAAGGAAAAGCGACTTGCGGATGTGGTCATCGGCGAAACCAACAACTACAAGTGGAAAGGCTCTTCTTACAATACGTATTACTCCGAAGCCGACGGAGAAAGCTGGATCAACACCATCGCGGACAACGAGCTGGTCGATTGGACGGATGTCGACAACGCCGAGCAACTCTTCGCCGACATCCTCGACCCCAACACGTCCGAACCGGTCCTGCTCCGAGCGACCAACGTCTTGGTGATGCCGGCCTATCGCCACGCGGCGCACCGAGTCTTCAACGCGTCGGAACTGACCTATACCACCGGCAGCGGTGCAACCTCCAAGACGACCGTGGCCAACCCGTTGGGCAATTATACGGTCCACGAAAGCCGGATCGCCTATCGTCGTATTCTCGCGGCGGGCGAAGCGGCAGCCGACGCCAAAAAGTGGTGGTTCGTCGGCGATTTCAAGAAAGCGTTTGCCTATATGGAAAACTGGCCGCTGACCGTCACCCAGTCGGCACCGGGCAGCGACGCCGATTTCAATCAAGATATTGTCGTCCGCTTCAAAGCGAGCGAACGCGGCGCGGCGGCGGTCTTGAACCCCCGTTTTGTCGTGAAAAGCACAGGCTAACACCCCCTGCCCCTCGCCAGTCGCTCCTGCTCCGTATGCTCGCCATGCGGGGCAGGAGCACTTAAATTCTCATATATAACTTTGGACATCGAACCATGAAACCGCTTTCAGACGGGTACGACCAAAAACCAACGACCATCTCGGCAACACCGGTTAATGACAATCTGTCAGGACTGACGCTTGCGGCGGCAGAAATGCTCTCATCGGTGGGCGGTCCCTACCATGTCGCGATGCGCGATACCTTTCAAAATCATATCCAACAAGCAGAAACCTACAGCCCGGGAATCACGGCAGGACAGACTTATGGCACTTGATATTTATGGAACCGTTTTCAAGCAAGGGACCGTCACCTGCATGGCTCGGGTCGTCGGCGACGACGTGACGCCCATCACGGCGGTCGATATCAGCGCGGCCTCCTGCTCCATCTGGCTGCTCGATACCGGCGACGTTGACAGCCGAACCGCCGTCACCGGCCATCAAAACGCGACCCTGACGCCGGGCGATGTGATCTTTGCCACGCTGCAAACCGAGGACGACCGGTGGACCATCGATTCGATCGGGTACAACTTCCTGCACACGATCGACGTCTCGACCGACGACGCGTTCACCCAGGCCGGCCGCGACTATCTGGTCGAGTATCGCCTCACGCCCGTCTCGGGCCAGGTCATCCTCCTCCGGTTTCGATTTCATGCGATTTAGAAGTTTCTGGCAAATTCGTAAAACAATTTTTCAGACAGGATGAACAAGATCGACAGGATTTTTTAGTTGGTGCTTCCGCACCA
>JASFHG010000208.1:0-6793 GCA_050123355.1 Planctomycetia bacterium | reverse complement strand
CCTACTTCAACCGCCTGATCGAAAACCCGCCCGACGAGTTTGACGAGATGAAAGGGTTGTGCCTCTCGAAGGTGTTGCCCAACCTCAGGTCCGAAAATCTGGCAATCTCGTGCACGACGTCCCTGCATCATGTGGAATTGATCGAGGAGGGGCTTAAGCCGTATCCGGACGAACTCTTCGGGGTCGTTGTCATGACGACCGGCGGAAATGACCTGATTCACGATTACGGACGGTCGCCGCCCGAGGAAGGGGCCATGTACGGCGCGACGCTCGACCAGGCCAAGCCGTGGATCGACAACTATCGCGTCCGGCTCGATAAAATCCTCGACGGGATCACCGACGCCTTTCCGGGCGGGTGCCTGATCTTCCTGGCCGACATCTACGATCCGACCGACGGGGTCGGCATCGCGTCCTACGCCGGCCTACCCTCGTGGCCCGACGGTGTGGCGATCCTCGCACAGTATAACAAGATCATCCACGACGCGGCCAAAGAGCGAGAGAACGTGATCCTCGTCCCGATGCATGATCTGTTCCTCGGCCATGGTGTTCACTGCACCAACTGGTGGAACGAGAACTACTGCTCCGAAGACCCTTACTACTGGTACGGTGCCATCCTGGAAGACCCGAACCACCGCGGCTACGATGCCCTGCGGCGACTTTTCTTGAACAAAATCGTCGAGCAACGCGAGAAAATCAAGTAGTTTATTAAAACAAAGCTTTCCTTACACCCCAAGCCGGAATTGAGACGCAGTCTCTATTCCGGGTAAGAATGAAGCTATGATTTGTTGCTTCAACCACCCAATCCCTTTTCCACAACACTCGCCAACCGCGCCGCAAGCATCTCTTCACCGGCGAGAAAACGGATACCGATCGTCAGTGCCCAAAGAGGAACCTGCCCCAAGCGGTCGATCCCGAGCTTGACGAGGTCCTTGTGGGTGCAGAGGATCGCGTCGACCGAGAGTCCGGCGGCCCAGTCGATGAGCTGCTCGACGTCGGTCTTGCTATAACGATGATGGTCCGGGAACTCGCGGAACGCGACCGGATTCAGACCGCACGTATCGAGGGTCCCCAGAAATCCGGCCGGGTTGCCCAGCCCACAGAACGCGGCGATTTTTTTTCCTTCAAGTGAACCGATCGATTGCGTTTCGCTTGAGGCGTTCAGCAGTGACTCGGGCGCATGAGTCACTTCGGCCCAATCGATTTCCGGAGCGATCGAGAGCACACGTTGCCGGATTGCTTCGCGTTGTTCAGGCGAGATCATGTCGGCTCGCGAGAGGACCGCCACATCGGCCCGCCGCAGCCCGGCGAGCGGCTCGCGCAACGTGCCGCGAGGAAAGACATGGTCGAAGCCGAACGGTTCGAGCGAGTCGAGCAACACGATATCCAGATCGCGACCGATCCGCCGGTGTTGAAACGCGTCGTCCAACAGCAGGACTTGCATCTCGAGCTCGTCGATTGCACACCGAGCGGCCGTCACCCGATTGGGATTTTCCAGATGCGGCACGTCCGGCAGCCGTTGTTCGAGCTCCATCGCCTCGTCGTTCGAGCCGTCCCCTTCGGCGCCGTAGCCGCGACTGATCACCGCGACCCGCAGGCCGCGCTCGCGTAATTGTTTCGCGATCCAGTGAACCATCGGCGTCTTGCCGGTCCCGCCGACCGAGAGATTCCCGACGCTGACGACCGGCACCTCGACCGAGTGGATCGGGCTTTTCCCACGATCATACTTCCGGTTCCGATAGCAGACGGCCCAGGTATAGGGCGTTTCGACGATCCGAAAGAGCCCTCGCCACGCGCAGGCCCGCAGCCCTTTTTCCCGCCCGCTCACGATTTTTCGAAATTCGGAAGGTTTCATTTTAATGTAGGTCAGGGCTTGCCCTGACGAAGAGAAAGGGCAGCGTACTTAAAATCTTGATGGAGAGTTAGTTGGTTTCGTCAGTGCAAGCCCTGACCTACTAAGCTGCTTCTTTCCTGAACGCGGAGGGGCGGATGTGGCCGTCTTCGCTGACGTCTTCGAAGCGGACCGAGACCTGTTTCGAGATGCCCGACTCTTGCATCGTGACGCCGTAGATCGAGTTGGCGCAGGTCATCGTCTTCTTCGAGTGCGAGACGATGATGAATTGGGTCCACTTCAAGAACTCTTGGAGCACGCCGGTGAATCGGCCGATGTTCGCTTCGTCCAACGCCGCGTCCACTTCGTCCAAAACGCAGAACGGGCTGGGGCGGCTGCGGAAGATCGCCAGCAGGAGCGCGACGCAGGTCATCGTCTTTTCGCCACCACTGAGGAGCGAGATGTTGCGAGGTTCCTTGCCGGGCGGGCGGGCGACGATCTCGATCCCGCTCTCCAACGCGTTCTCTTCGTCTTCCAGCACGATGTCCGCCTGACCGCCGCCGAACAGGTCGCGGAAAAGCTGTTGGAAGTGAGTTCGGACCACCTCGAGCGTCTCGAAGAAGAGCCGTCGGCTGTCGTTGTTGATCCGCTCGACGATCTTCAACAGCTCGTTCTTCGCGTTGGTCAGGTCCTCGAACTGGCCCGAGAGGTTTTGGTATCGCTCGTCCAACTCTTCGAGTCGCTCCAACGCGTCGAGGTTGACGTTGCCGAGCAGCGCGATCCGCTGGCGGCACTCGTTGATCTCTTTCTCGACCTCGTCACGACGCTCGATCTCCTCGTCGGTCAACTCATGCTCGTGAGCCAGTTCGGCCATCTCGATGCTGTAGTCTTCCCGCATCTTGTTGGCCAGCGTAGTCCGTTCATGTCGGATGTCACCCGCCCCGAGCTCGGTCTGGTGGATTTTTCCTTCGAGCTTGCGGATCGCCGCGTTGACTTTTTGAATGTCGGCCGTCAGCCGAGTCCGCTCGGCACCCAGCAGGGCACGCTCGTCGGTCAGCCGGGCCGTTTCGTCGGCAAGTGCTTCTTTCCGCAGGTAAAGTTCCGCGACGATCGTCGTTGTCCGCAGCATGGTCCGTTGCGATTGTTCGATCCGCTCGGCGAGTCGGGCCAGCGTCTCGCGATGTTCACGCAGCACGCGATCCCGCTCGGCACGGCTCTCTTCGAACTGTCGCAGGCGGCTCTTGAGATTTTCGAGCCGCTCTTCGCTCTTGGCCAGCTCGACCTTTGCCTCGGTCGTTTCCCGGCCGCACTGTTGTTGCTGTTGGTCGATTTGCGAGATCTTTTCGGCGGTCTGCTCGATGTGGAGTTCTTTCTCGTCGAGTTTTTCGTGCAGCCCGCCGAGGTTTGCCCGGTGTTCTTCGTGTTGGGCCGTCTCCTCGCGCAGCCGCGTCTCGACCTCCTCGAGTTCGGCCGCCCGATCGTCGTATTGACGCTGGAGCTGGTTGCGTCGCTCATCGGCGGCGGTCATTTCATGCTGGTGATGATTTTGCCGCGCGACCGACTCACGAAGTTCCTTTTTCAACCCACCGTATTCCTCCTCGGCGTTTTCGATCGCTTCGGCGAGGGAGGCGACTTCCTGCTTCTCCTTTTCCATCTTCGCACGGTAGTCTTCCACCTGGGTGCGAAGCTCTCGCAGCTCGGAGCGGCGCGAGATGATCCCACCGCCGGCATGCGTCGGGCCGACCCAGATCGTGCCGTCCGCTTCGAGGATTTCTCCTGCCAAGGTGACGAACCGTATCCCGGCGGCCGCGATTTCGCGACGGTCGAGCAGGGACGTCGCCTGTTCCAGCCGTTCGACCACCCAGGTGCGACCGAGGAGGTGGTAGGCCAGCGGTCGAAATTCCGGCTCGGTCTCGATGAACTGGTCGGCACGCCCGATCACGCCACGATGGGACTTGGGCGAGACGTCACTCTTTTCTTCTTCGCGTGGCAGCCGGTCCATCTGCACGAACCCGACGCGCCCGGTCAGGCGGCCAGACTCGTTTTTCAGATACTTGAGTACCCCGTCGCCGGACGAGAGGACGATCTGCTGCGCGGCCGAGCCGAGCGCGGCCTCGATGATCGGTGCCGTCTCGACGCTGACTTGGAAGAGGTCCGCGACCATCGCGATCACTTGTCGAAGCGTTCCGTCGCGCGAGGTTCTCGCTTGGGCCAGGATTTCACGCACGCCGGTGCTGAGCCCTTCGTGCCGATGTTCGAGATCCTCGAGCAGGGTGATCCGTTGCTCGACGCCCGTACATCGTTCACGGGCTCGCGAGAGTTCGTCCCTTGCGTCGGAAAGCTTTTTTCGCGTGGTCTCGATGTGGAGCCGATTTTTTTCGAGCCGGCCTTCGTGCAGACGACGTTGCGTTTCGAGAACTTGATCTTTTCCCTTGAGCTCACGGAGCTGGTCGTTGAGTTCGGTCAGTTTGCTTTGCAGTTCTTCGAGCCGCTGTTGATGGCGGAGTCGCGTAGACTCGGCCGTATCGATCCGGCTCTTCGCCGCGTCGATGCGACGCTCCTCGACGGCGATCGCTTCCCGCTGTTCGGCCAGCTCCGACTCTTGCTGACGTCGATAGCGTCGGACCTTTTCGAGCTGCTCGGTCAGTTGCGACAGCCGTGCTTCACTGACCGCCAGATGCGCGGCCGATTTTTGATGACCTTCATCGGCCGTCTTGATTTCGGTTTCGGTCTGGACGAGTTGGACCTGGAGGTCGCCGACGCGGGCGTTCATCCGGACCAGTTTTTGCTGGTGGCGGGCGGTCTCTTGTTGATAGTCTTCGATCCGCTTTCGCTCATGCTCGAAGGTCGCTTCGTGCGAGGCGATCTGTTCGCGGTTCGCCGCGCTTCGCCCTTGCGACTCGCGTACCGCCTCGTTGATCCGATCGACGCGCTGGTCCAGTTCGACCATCCGCGTTTCGGCCGTTTCGAGTTGGTTGACCAGTTCGGTACGCTGGCCGGAAAGTTCGCTGAGCTGTTCTTCAAAGTAGCCGAGTTTCGTGGAGAGTCGTTGCCAGTCGACCAGGCCGGCCTCGGTCCGCAGTTCGCGAAGCTGGTCGGCGCACTCTTTGTATCGGCGAGCCTTGCCTGCCTGGGATCGGATGCTGCGGAGTTGCGAGTCGACCTCGTCGACGATGTCCGAAAGCCGCAGCAGGTTTTGCTCGACTCGTTCCAAACGCCGGATCGCTTCCTGTTTCTTCGCCTTGAAAAGGCTGATCCCGGCCGCTTCCTCGAAGATGATGCGACGATCCTTCGGCGACGATTGCAAGAGGACGTCGACCTTGCCCTGCTCGATCACGCTATAGGCCTGGGTGCTCATGCCGGTGCCGCTGAGTAGTTGGCGGATGTCTTTCAGCCGGCTCGGGTTGCGGTTGATCAGATACTCGCTTTCACCGCTGCGATAGAGGCGGCGGGTGATATGGACCTCGGGCGAGTTGATCGGGAGCAGGTTTTTTTCGTTATCGAGCGTGAGCGTGATCTCGGCCGAGTTCATCGGGCGTCGCGAGCCGGAACCGTTGAAAATGACGTCGGCCATTTCCTTCCCGCGGAGACTTTTGGCACTTTGTTCTCCGAGCACCCACTTGATCGCGTCGACGACGTTCGACTTGCCCGAACCGTTAGGACCGACCACGACCGTGATCCCGGGCGGGAATTCGAATCGCGTCTTGTCCGCGAAACTCTTGAAACCGATGATTTCAAGTGCTTTGAGCATGGGTTCGTCAGGGGTTGGGTCGTGTCGGGATGGAAAAAATGGGCCAGAGGAAACGCCTCGGGCGGCCGGATAACGGTCCGGTCTTTATCGTCCAACACCACGAGTAGCCGGGCCACTCGTGGTGTTGCATGACTCATTCTTTTGTCATAGTTAGCCCGGTCGCTTGCGACCGGAAGCGTCATAAAATCCCGTCGCACGCGACGGGGCTAACGATTTTTCAAGAAGAACTTTCGTCGGTAATGGTGGTTCCATCGGTGGTGATGGTTTGGGGACCATCTTCCACCGTGGCTTCCGGTTCTTCTTCCTTTTCTTTATTGAAGCCGGCGGGGATCACTTTCTTCCACCAGGGCGGTTTCTCCTCGACTTTGTAAGGTTCGACCGTCTTGGGCTTGCGATGATAGGTCCGGCCTGCGTCGGGCAGGGCGTCGACTTCAAATCGCGACGGCAAAAGGTTCTTGGCCTTGGCGTCTTGGAGTACCTGGACCACGTCGGGATAGGTTCCTTCGAGTTCGACGATCGCACGGATCACGTCGTCGACCTGATTTTTCACGATCCGTTTCTGATCGAGCTGGTTTCCGCCGAAGCGACTGATCGAAATTTCATTACCACCGTCGCTCGAGATCCGGATCCGTGGCCCTGCCTTGAGCAAGCAGGGGGTAAGGATTTTTTGATCCTCGCCGAACAGGACGATCTCGGGCCGTCGGCTGTTGGTGACGTGGATCATTTTTTCGTGCGAGGAGGGGAGGACGCAATAATGGAATTGCTCGCCGAGGTACTCGGTCTTCAAGCGATGCATTTCGCTGAGCATTCGGAAGGCACCGTAACGAGTCTCGACGCTCGGGACGCCGAGCAGGTCTTTCAGGGCGTCGGCCGCTTCGTAGTCGTCCTTCATGACGCCCAAGGCCGCCAGGGCAAAGACGCGGAAGGCCGGTTCGTTGCGAGCTACCTCACTCAAGACCTTGGCCGCTTCCTGCTCGCCCAGATAGGCCAACGCCTCGGCCGATCGGAAGCGAACTTCGGTGTTTTGGGAACTCAGTCCGTGTTTGAGGGCGTCGATGCCATGCTTGCCGATTGCTTCGAGTTGCAAGGCGGCCGCCCGCGATTTGACCGGATCGAGCAGTTGCTCTTGCAGTAACTTGATCCGTTTTTCTCGCTTGACGGTCGTCTCGCGAAGGGCGATCGACCGAAGGACCTGGAAGTAGCGAGGAATGTTG
>JASFHG010000207.1:0-6796 GCA_050123355.1 Planctomycetia bacterium | reverse complement strand
GTAGACCATCCGGCGCATGATGCGTGAGGATGACATATCGACCGGTGCGTAGAGGGGTCATTTTCCCAGCTCGGCTTTGAACTTTTGGATCGCTTCGACAAGACGACCTGGACCATGGCGAAAGACATCACACGCCGGGAGCCCCAACTCCTGCTCTACCCGGCGGCACTCGGCATCCACCTCTTCATCGGTGTAGCCTTGTCCATTGATGGCCACCCCTATCACCCGAGCCGGATGTACAAAACCGGCTGCCGTTTCGGTGAATTGGATCAGCTCGGACAATGGTGGCATCGGTCGATCAGGTTGATCGTCGCCGGTCGAAAAACCGCGGCCCATCTGGTAACAGAAGATCAAGCCGTCCGGTCGGCAACCGTGCAATAAGCCGAGCGTAACGCTGCTATATCGATAATCGATCAGGCTCCCTTGCCCCTCGACGAGAATGATATCATGATCCTGGTAGTCATGGACCAAATTTTCCGCTGCTCCGGCAACGAAATCGGAAATAACACGATCCACCGGGCAACCATGTCCGGAAATCGAGATACCACATTGGCCTGTGGCAACGAACGCCGCGTCCAGCCCTTGCTCTTGGAGCCCTTTGACCACTTCGATACAAACGGTCATTTTACCGCAACTGGTCGCGTTAGCCACGGTGTGTAAGCGGAGGCAACCTTTACGAAATCCAGCGCCGGTCGCTACTTCCGACATATCGGTAGCACGCAGATCAACCAGTTTTACGTCAGCCGCTTTGGCCGCTTCGACAAATTGGGGGTCGTCATTCAAGAACTCGTGCATCCCGGAAACAACATTCATACCCCGACGAATCGCATCAAGAATGATCGGTCGCCATGAGGTGGGAATTTTCCCGCCGGGAGGGGCTGTACCGAGGAAGAGGGTATCCGCTCCTTGAACATCGTCAAGCGTGGCAAGAACGATCTGATCGCCACCGACGCCAAGCGTTTCCTGATAGGTTTTGCCGGCCGTTTGGCTATCGATCACCGCGAGGACATCCTCGGGACAAAATCGGACCAGCCCGGCACCCAATTTAGCGGTCCCCGGGTGGTTGAACCCCTCGGTAAGCACGGCAATCCGACGCGTCATATCAACCCTCGAGAACTTCTTGTTCCCGAGCTTTCGCTAAATCGTTTGCGTCAGACTCGTATTTTTTAGTGAGATCCTGGATTTCCTTCTTCAAGTCGTCCCGTTCATCTTCGGAAATTTCTTTTGCCTTCTCTGCCTGATCTGCTTTTTTATTTCCGTCACGTCGGATGTTTCGGATCGCCACCTTGGCCTCTTCGCAAAGCTCTTTGACGCGGGTGACCATCTTGCGACGCACTTCGGTAGAAAGAGCCGGGACATTCAGCCGGATTACCTGGCCATCCGCTTGCGGATTGAGGCCCAGCGAACTGGCAAGAACCGCCTTTTCGATATCTTTGATCGTGCCCGGATCATAGGGCCGAATGACGATCTGGTTCGGGTCGGGTGCACCAACCGAGGCGAGCTGTTTGATCGGAACTGTCGATCCATAGGCTTCAACCCTCAGCGAATCGACCAAGCCCGGGTTGGCTCGCCCGGTCCGGATGCCTGCCAGGTCCCCTTTGAGTCCATCGAGCGTCTTTTCCATTCGCTCTTCAACATCAAGCAAAATGTCGTCAGCTGCCATAGGATCATTCCTTGTAAAAGTTACTCTTTGGGTTTGTTACACACCAACGTACCGACTCGCTCGCCACGAACGGCTTTTTCGATGTTTCCTTCCTTTTGGAAATTGAAGACGCGGATCGGCATGTCATGTTCGGCACATTTGGCGATCGCTTCTTGGTCCATGACGCGAAGGTTTTGACGTTGAACGTCGTCGTAGGTCAACTCGCCGTAGAAAACCGCGTGAGGATTTTTTTCCGGGTCGTCGCTATAGACACCGTTCACCCGAGTCGCTTTCAGCAGACACTGGGCATCAAGCTCCAACGCTCGCTGGGCGGCGGCCGTATCGGTCGTGACAAAGGGGCTTCCGGTCCCGGCAACGAGGATAATAATCCGGCCTTTCTCCAGATGCCGCCGTGCACGACGACGCAGGTACGGCTCGGCAACCCCGTCCATCTTAATCGCGGTCATCAGTCGCGTATCACAACCGATCGACTCCAGGGCATCCTGCAGGGCCAGGCCGTTCATGACGGTCGCCAGCATGCCCATATAGTGAGCCGTCGCTTCGTGAACCCCTTGGTTGCCCGAGGTAAACTGGGCACCGCGAAGGATGTTTCCGCCACCGAGCACGATCGCGATCTGCGTCCCTTGCTGGGCCGCTCGGACAATCTGCTCCGCGATCGGGAGAACACTCTCCATCACGATTCCCCGCTGCCCGGCCGAGCAAAAAATCTCGCCCGAAATTTTCAAGACAACGCGTCGGGGCGTATCGTGAGAATGTTCGCTTGCGTTTTCCGCATGGGGATGTTCGTGATCGTGGTTATGACCGCCACAGCATTCGCACATGACAAAAAATCCTTCTTCAAAATTTACAACGAGGAAAGAGCAAAAAAAGTGCGAAGCTTTTGGGCTCCGCACTTGGAATAGGATGTGTTATTCTTCGCCACCGGAAAGTTCCCAGTGGACAAAGGAGACCAGCTTCATACCAGCCTCTTCGGCAACCTGACCGACTGTCTTGCTGTCGTCTTTGACAAACGGTTGCTCGGCCAAGCACTGCTCGGCATAGTAGTTCTTCATCCGGCCATCGACCATCTTTTCGACAATCTGCTCCGGCTTGCCTTCGGCACGAGCGGCTTCGGCGAGGATCTCGCGTTCTTTCGCGACTTTCTCTTGATCAAGATCATCGACGCCCAACGCACTGGGATGCATCGCGGCAATGTGCATCGAAATATCCTTGGCAAGTGCCTCGTCACCATTTTCGACTTGAAGCAAAACGGCCGAGGCCGCGTTATGGTGAGCGTAGCCGCCACAAGGGCCGTCAACGCGGACAATACGCTGCAGCTTGAATACTTCGCGGATCTTGTTGTTCAAATCGTCGAACTGCTGGCGGAGCGGCTGCGACGGGTCGCTCGGCGAGGGCTGGTCAAGCAATTCGTCCGGCGTGCCGGCACCGGGACCTTCGGCCAACTGAGTGACCAGGTCGTTAGCCAATTGAATAAACTCTTCGTTTGACGCCACAGGATCCGATTCACAACGGAGGTCAATCATGGCACCGACACCCTTTTCCAGGCTGGTGTAGATCTGGATCCGGCCGGAGGTAGTTGCACGCCCGGCTCGCTTTTCCATCGTCTGTTTGCCTGCCTTACGAAGCAGTTCGATCGCTTGTTCTTCGTTGCCGCCTGCTTCGGTTAGCGCCTTTTTACAGTCCATCATCGGTAAGCCGGTCTTTTCGCGAAGCGCTTTAACCGCCGCCGCTGTGATTTCGCCCATGGTTTTTACTCCTACGTGTAGAAAATGTCTATGTTTGTAATGTTATGTGTAATGGCTTAAAAAGCGTTTAGCGATCGAAAGCGGACTTCGATCGCTAAACATTTTAGACTAATAAATATCGTGTCGCTTAGGCTTCCGCAACCGCTTCGGCAGCAACCGCATCGCCTTCGTTTTTCGCTTGCTTCATCGCACCGGAAGCAGCCTTGCCCTTCTTGACCGCGTCGGCCAAAAGACCAACGATCAGATCGATCGATCGAATGCTATCGTCGTTGCCGGGAATCGGCAGATCGACCAGATCCGGGTTGCTGTCGGTGTCGATCAGGGAAATCGTGGCGATGCCAAGCTTTTGGGCTTCGCGAATGGCGTTCTTTTCCTTCGTGGGGTCGACAATGACCAGACACTCGGGAATACGGTCCATCGAGCGGATACCGTTGAGGTTGCGGAACATCTTGCGATATTCGCGGTTCAGCGACGACTGCATCTTCTTCGAGTAGGTCGAGATCTCGTCCGTTTCGCGCATCCGCTCAAGTTCTTCGAGTCGACCAAGTCGGCTGCGAATCGTGCGGAAGTTGGTCAGAGTGCCACCAAGCCAACGATCGCTCACATAAGGCATACCGCACGCTTCCGCATGCTGTTGGATCGGTTCGGCCGCTTGACGCTTGGTTCCGACAAAAAGAACAAGGCTGCCACCGCCGGCAACTTGTTCGAGATAACGACGGGCACGAAGAATGCCACGAATCGTTTCGCGAACGTCAATAATGTGGATCAGGTTTCGCCGTGCATAGATATACGGTCGCATCTTCGGATTCCAGCGACTCGCACGGTGACCAAAATGTACTCCAGCTTCAATAAGATCATTTACGTTTACAACTGCCACGTAATAAACCTCCAAAATGCACACCGGATGCTCAGCCTCGCCGGCGGCAATCTTCCTACAACTGCCAACCAATCGGGACCTTTGTCCGACGTTATGATGTGTTCGGTCTGCCAAATTTCAAAAACCATCCATGATCTGCCCCGGACCGATCGAGACAGCGAATCGTATAAAATAACAACTTTCACCCCAACCGTCAAGCAAGGGCCGCGAGCGGAAAAGATAGGCACCCCCCTAAAGCAGGGTATCTTACGCTAAAGTGCGAACAATTTCTATTCGATCGGCATTTGACGCTAAGAAATCGCAAATAAAGCGGTTCTCTAGGCCACTTTTCGGGCAGAGGGCCCAGAGGAGTGATCGCGGGCCATTTGACGTGTCGCCACATCGAATTTCTTGGCCGACAAACGATGGTTTCCGATCGAAACAAGACCGATCAAGCGACCGAACGTACTCGAGAGAATCGATAACTTGGGAAATTGGATCAGGGTATCGAAGACCACCTGTCCCAAGTGGGAAACCAGCGACCGGATCCAACCTTTTCGCGAAGCCCACCGCCAGAATAACTGCTCCATGGCCCGAGTCGCTCTCAGACCGACCGGACGTCGCTGCATAAACCGATCGAAGCAAACACGGCACATCGGCTCGGTTGCCGTTTGGCCACCGATGGCCTGCAGCTTCAAGGCCAGGTCCATATCCGCGGCCGCTTCTCCCAACTCGACATCAAAACGATCAAGAATACTCAGCGCCGACTTGCGATAAAACGCAGCATATCGACTGGGCCCGAGAATCGTGGCCTTTTCGCCAGTCACATTAACCACCGCACCGCCGGCACTATAGTCGAGTCCTTGGCTGAGAATGGTTTGAGAATCCTCCACATCGCAAACTACCGGAGCAACAGACGTCACCATCGGATCACGATCCAGTCGGGCCATGGCCACTTCACTCCAGCCAGGCACAACCGTCATGCCGGGAGTCAACAGATGGACTATCGGGGCCTGAGAAGCGTCGATCCCCAAATTGATACAGCGAATTAAATCGGTCCCGATCGGAGCATAGATGAAAGTCACTTCGTTTTCGGCAGCCAAATCGTAGGGGTCGTTATAGACATCACTCAAGACAACCAATACTTCACACGCTTCCGGTCGATTCTCCAAAACCGATAGAAGTGTGGTTTCCAACCGTTCGCTATCTCCCGTATGGGGGATGACAATAGAAAGCCGATTCACGCGAGTGATCCTACATTAGGTCTTTTACTCTCGAAATGGGAGTATTTTGCCATGGTTCCTGGTCAACTAGCTCATGTTTTGAGCCAATTCAACACAATCAACCCAAAGGAACCTTTCTTCGGATTTGTCGGGTATTCCGATTGAATAGTTTATCGCAAGAGAGGGTGCATTATGAAGAATTATCTGTTTTTTGAAACTCGCCCATGAAATCTTGGCTGTTTTACCTATCTTCTCGTTCGGCGCAAGAAAAAAGAGCGCTTCGATTACTCAAAACGCCCTTTTCAAAGTGTATTGACTAAGGTCCGAAACTAGACCAGCTCTTTTCGCACGGCCCAGACAGCGGCTTGGGTTCGGTCGGAGACACCGATCTTGCGAAGGATGTGCTGGACATGTTCTTTGACCGTTTCGTAGCTGATGTGCAACGCTGCGGCGATTTCCTTATTCGTCAGGCCATAGGCCAATTGACGAAGGACTTCACTTTCCCGTTGGGTCAGCGGGACCTCGACGTCGGCCGCGAGTCGCGGAGTGGCCAGAGCACCGGTCACTCGACGCAGCTCGTCACGCGTCCAGGCACTTTCGCCGGCTGCGGCGGTTCGGATCGACTGCACGAGGTGATCGCGTGTACAACCCTTCACCAGGTAGCCACTAGCCCCCAAAGCAACCGAGCGAGCCACGTAGGTCGGGTTATCGAACGTCGAGAGCATCAGAACCGGCAGGTCCGGCTTCTCGAGCTTGATCCGACCCAGGGAAGTAAGGCCATCGCCATTCGGCATCCGGATGTCCATCAAAACCACGTCTACGTCGTTATTCAACGCGTATGCGGTCGCTTCTTCTCCGGTTCCTACTTCGGCGATGATTTCAATTTCCGTGCCTGTGAGCATCGTTTTCAACCCACAACGGACGACTTCATGATCATCGGCGATTAACAATTTGATAGTGCTCATGGATTACTCCTTGCTTTGGTATCTACAAGATCAAACGATCTTTTTGCTGTTCCGGTTTTGCCCTTAACTGTTACGTATCTGTAAAAACCTGCCATCCGTCGCAAAGTTCGAAATTGTCACTATTGAAGGGTATCGCCCGGCATCTGTGAAGCCCCCACCTTCCATAGAGTGGTACTTTCAGTGTTAGGGTGATCCCCCAAGGCTTGCCCCCCCAAGTTTCATGCTTGGAACCCTCACTGTAATCATAGCAAAGTAACCGTAGGGGGGGTAGTCCCTTTAGACAGTTTTCATCCAAGATTTTTGGGAAGCGTGCATTTTATAGGGGTTAACGCCCCTCTGTGTGG
>JASFHG010000206.1:0-6804 GCA_050123355.1 Planctomycetia bacterium | reverse complement strand
ACCACCTTCGCGGATAGCGAAACGGACGTTTTCGTCCATGGCGATCGGGGAGATCAGTTCGATGGCCAGCTTGACGTTATCGCCAGGCATGCACATCTCGACGTCGCCGACAAGTTTCGCCGTACCGGTGACGTCCGTCGTTCGGAAATAGAACTGGGGACGATAACCGCTGAAGAACGGGGTGCTTCGACCACCTTCCTCCTTCGAGAGGACGTAAACTTCCGCCTCGAATTCGGTGTGCGGAGTAATCGAACCGGGCTTGGCCAAAACTTGACCACGCTTGATCTCGTCACGCTTGATACCACGGAGCAAGCAACCGACGTTGTCACCCGCCATACCTTCGTCGAGAAGCTTCTTGAACATCTCGACGCCCGTGCAGGTCGTCTTGCGAGGTTCGTCCGAGAAACCAATGATCGCGACTTCTTCACCCGTCTTGATCACACCACGTTCGATACGACCGGTAGCAACCGTACCACGACCTTCGATCGAGAAGACGTCTTCGATCGCCATCAGGAACGGCTTATCGCGTTCACGCTCGGGCTCGGGAATATAAGTATCAATGGCTTCCATCAGCTCGGAGATGCACTTCGAGGCTTCCGGATCGGCCGGGTTGTTGTACGCGCCAAGCGAGTTACCATAAATAACCGGGACTTCGTCGCCGGGGAAGCCGTACTCCGTGAGCAGTTCGCGGACTTCCAACTCGACCAATTCGAGCAGTTCCGGATCGTCGACCAGGTCGCACTTGTTCAGGAACACCACCAAACGGGGCACGTTCACCTGGCGAGCCAAGAGGACGTGTTCACGAGTTTGGGGCATCGGGCCGTCGGCAGCGGATACGACGAGAATCGCACCGTCCATCTGAGCGGCACCGGTGATCATGTTCTTGATAAAGTCGGCGTGACCGGGGCAGTCGATGTGAGCATAGTGACGGTTTTCCGTCTCATACTCAACGTGCGCGACCGCAATGGTCACCGTCTTCGTGGCGTCACGGACCGTACCACCCTTGGCGATATCGGCATAAGACTTGGTTTCAGCAAGTCCCTTCGCAGCCTGGACGGCCAAAATGGCGCCGGTACATGTGGTCTTGCCGTGGTCAATGTGGCCAATGGTGCCCACATTGACGTGGGGTTTAGTTCTTTGAAATGTTTCCTTGGCCATGCTAACTCCCTAGCTTAGTCAAACGGAATGTGAGTAATAGTTCCGGACGACAAACGCGTTTCTCCTGTTTATCAAGAGAACCATGCATCTGGCATCCCCAATACGAGAGCTGCTGATGGGATTCGGACCCATGACCTCGTCCTTACCAAGGACGCGCTCTACCAACTGAGCTACAGCAGCGGTCTCCCGCAAAATCGTTCCGCAAAAAACCAAACGGCCTTTCACGGCACGAGAGCGGGTGAAGGGAATCGAACCCTCGTCTTCAGCTTGGAAGGCTGTGGCTCTACCATTGAGCTACACCCGCCGCCATGAGCCGATGTTGCCAACTCGCACAGCCGACTTGACGCCAAGCATGCAAGGGCCGACTCATCCTTTCCTTATTATTAAAAGCCTTGTGGTCTCTGTCACAAGCCTTGCTCTCTCAAATGGGGAGTGGAGGATTCGAACCTCCGAAGGCACTGCCATCAGATTTACAGTCTGACCCCTTTGACCGCTCGGGAAACTCCCCCCAATATTGTCTATATTGGCGTGGCGCTAACCCTGACCACGCTCGTGCTAATTTGATGTCCTTGTATCCGCTAACCTATTGGTAAAAAAGTACCTACCAAAACTTCCGTGTTTGCTAAGTGTCTTGAATAAAATCCACTAACCTATTGGTGCGGAAGCACCTATCAAAAAAAGCTAGCGGAGGGATTCGAACCCACGACCTGCTGATTACAAATCAGCTGCTCTGCCAACTGAGCTACGCTAGCGGGCTCGCCAACGATGCGATTTTATCAATTATATATCAACCGCAGTCCGCTTTGGCTCCAATACGGTCGGCCTATCGAACCGGACTCGGTACGAATAGACGAATCGTCTAATATACCCAACTTTTTTTGGCATGCAAGGGGTGAAAACCGAAAATCCACTCCTTTTGGCGAGGTGTCTTGCCTAAATAACCACCCGACCGTCTACCAAAAATCGCTCGTTTTCGAGGTAGCCGGCAGCGATTTTTCCCGAACCAACCACCCCCCGACAAAAGGGTAAAATCTCTCGGTGAATCGCCCTCGATTTTTATAGACAATCGCACCGTTTATCGGGATTTTCTCGTGTCGAACTTCAGCACATGTTGCCATGCGGCTCAAAGTCCTGATTTTTCTGCAAAAACCCTCGCCAACCAAAACCGCTCGAACACAAAACTACTCGCCCTACAAAGCAAGAAACGGCCTGAACTGAGGCAGCACAGGCCGTAAAATATATCTTGCTCGCAGAAAGGTAAAATCGAAAACTAACGTTTCGAGAACTGCGTGGCCCGTCGAGCACCGCGAAGACCTGGCTTCTTTCGCTCGACACGACGCGAATCCCGCGTCAACAGGCCGGAATCCCGCAGGGCCCCTTCCAGTTCCGGATCAAACTGCTTCAACGCCCGGGCAATACCAAGCTTGCAAGCGTCCGCCTGGCCGGTGCTTCCACCGCCATGCACGCGGATATGAACATCGACTTCGCTCTTTTTCTCCGTCTGGAGCAGCGGAGCCAGAACCGCATTCTGATGCTGATCCAACGGGAAGTACTCCGTCATCTCGCGCTGATTGATCTTGATAACACCACTACCGGGGCGAACGCGAACGCGGGCAACCGATGCTTTTCGTCGACCGGTTCCCAAGGCATCAGGAGTATTCTGCGTTTTCGTAATCGTGGCTTCGGACATGTCTATCCTATTTTTCTCGCACTAAAAACTATTATATTTTGTTAAACAACCCACACCCACAAGGTTCTTATTTTTCAAGCTTTTTCACGCCAAAATCGGTCGATTCCGGATTCTGCGCCTGATGCGGATGCTCCGAACCGGCGTAAACCTTCAGCTTCGAGAGCATTTTCGTACCGAGCTTGTTCTTCGGCAACATGCGACGAACCGCTTCGGAGACGATCATCTCCGGCTTCTTCTCGAGCCGATCCTGTGCCGACTCGCTACGTTGACGCGTATAGCCGGTGTACCAGGTATAACGTTTCTTATCCCACTTCTCGCCGGACATTGCGATCTTTTCCGCATTGATCACGACGACAAAGTCGCCTGTATCCACGTGCGGCGTATAGGTAGGGCGATGCTTGCCCATCAGGACCACCGCAACTTCGCTCGCCAAACGACCCAGAATCAGATCGCTTGCGTCGACCAGCCACCATTTTTGCTCGACTTCGCCGGGCTTTGCCATAAAGGTTTTCATTGTCAACCTACTCTGCTAACCTACTCATCCGATCGGACTCCTTTGCATAGCAGGCAACTCTTTCAAACCAAGTCACCCGGGAGACCGAATCTTGTATTGTATGTAAACCATCGAAAACCGGACCCGTCAGACTACCGAAAGCCAAACGATCCGATTACTATATGCTCACTTGAACCGGTTCCGCCACACTCCGTCGCATCAGAGGCGATCCGTGCCACCGGCGAAACTGCTATCCCTAAAAGCCGCCGTATAGAAAGGATACAGCGACAGATTCCCCCTCCTTAATTTGGGGAAACGTACAATGTAGTCGTTTATCGGCCGCAAGACAAGGGCTCCACCAGCCAGGATCCCAACTTTTTTTGGAACTTTCAGCCAGTCCCTCCGGGGGGAATGCCTACCGACAATTCCAAGCCGAAATTGGGACGCCAGTCCCTATTTTGGGTCCTTCGCCCTTATTCCCCCTGATACGACAACGGATCCTCCAGCCCCGCCTCGGCAAAACCGGCCAGCCGCAACTGGCACGCATCGCACCGACCGCAGCTAACCCCTTGCTCAGACGGGTCATAACACGTGTGCGTCAGCCCATAATCGACCCCTAATTCCACACCCCGACCGATAATCTGGGCCTTCGTCAGGTCGATCAGCGGCGTGTGGATCTTGAACTCCAAGCTCCCCTCCACGCCGGCTCGGGTCGCCAGATTAGCCGTCTTGGCAAACGCCTCGATAAAAGCCGGCCGGCAATCGGGATAGCCGCTGTAGTCGATCGCATTGACCCCGATGAAAATATCCGCCGCGTTGACCGTCTCGGCCAAGCCGAGCGCCAGCGAAAGGAGCATCGTATTTCGGGCCGGGACATAAGTAACCGGGATATCCTGCTCCATCCGCTCGATGCTCCGGTCTTTCGGCACCTCGATCGCATCGGTCAGGGCACTGCCACCGATCGGCGAAAGATCGATCGTTAACTCGACATGCCGAACCACTCCGACCGCCCGGGCCACCCGTCGGGCCGCTTCGAGCTCGAATTTATGCCGCTGCCCATAGTCGACCGACAGCGCGTAAAGCTCCGAAAAACCTGCACTTCGAGCAATCGCCGCCGTCGTAGCCGAGTCGAGTCCCCCGGAAAGCAGGATAACTGCGCGCTTGTTCATATAAATACCCTTGAAGTTGTTGAACCGCAGAATATCGAACAAGGAATTTCGAATGTCGAAGGAAGGAGCTTCCGCTCCAGAGTGAATTTTACGTTGGTGCGGTAGCACCCCACTTCATCATTCGAAATTCCTTGTTCGATATTCTGCGGTTCTTCCGGTTGTCGAGCCATCTGCAAACCCGTATTATAAAGGGATTCGATTCCATTTTCTACTACTTACAGGATCCCCCCATGAGCAGCCCAAGCCGAGAAATGCTGGAAACCTTCGAAAATCGCTATCCCGGCCGCGATTATACGATCGAGATCGTCTGTCCCGAGTTCACGAGCGTCTGCCCCAAGACCGGCCACCCCGATTTCGGCACCCTCACCTTCCTCTACACGCCCGAGGAAAAGTGCATCGAGCTGAAGAGCCTGAAGCTCTACCTCCAAGCATTTCGAAACGAGGGGATTTTCTACGAGAACGTCACGAACCGGCTCCTCGACGACTTCGTCGCCGTGGTCGAGCCTCGCCGCGTCAAGCTGACGGCGTCCTTCACCGCCCGGGGTGGAATTACGACGACGGTAACCGCCTCGTTCGAAAAATCGCAGTAACCTCTTGGACATACCCAAGCCGAAATTAGGCCGCGAAGCATGCCCTATTTTGGTTCTTGTGCAACCCAAAAGCGCCGAACAAGCTCGGCGGCTAAAAACACTCTGAGCACCTTTTGTGACAAAGAATTAGCTACTCACCTCGGCCGAGCGGTCGGTATAAGAGGTGTGCAGCAGGTGGTGTGACAGGTGGCTCAACGGCTTATCGAGGAACTCTTTGTAAAGCTGGTCGACCTCGGTATTGAGGTGCGATTTCCGAAGTTCGTGCTCACGGTCGTCACGATTCACGCCCTCGGACCGTGCTTGACGCACCATCGTGTTGGTCGGGATAATCTGACCGCCGCCGCCGATACAACCTCCGTCACAGGCCATAAACTCGATGAAGTGATACGACGCGAACTCGCCCCCATCGCGGACCGACTCGCACACTTTCTTCGCGTTGCCCGTCCCGTGCACCACGGCGACTTTCACGTCGAGGCCGTCCAGCGAAACCGTCGCCGTCTTGATCCCGTCGAGGGTGCCGAGCCCTTCAAATTCGAGCTTTTCCAGCGGTTTTTCCAGAATCACCTCGTACGCGGTCCGTAGTGCCGCCTCCATCACGCCCCCGGTCCGACCGAAGATCGGGGCAGCTCCGGTATACTCGCCCAAGAGCGGATCGGGCTGCTCGGCCGGCATGTTGGGAAGATCGATTTTCCCCATCTTCAGCAGCTTGACCGCCTCGCGACTGGTCAGTACGACATCAACGTCTTGGAACCGATCGCCTTCCTGAACCTTGCCCTTTTCGAGCCAATAGCGATAGGCCGAATCAAACTCCTCACGCTCCGCCTCGATCTTCTTCGCCGTGCAAGGCATGATCGAAACCACGTACATCTTCCGAGGATCGACCTTCAAACGCTCGGCCGCAAACGTCTTGGCCACGGCTCCGAACATCTGCTGAGGCGATTTGGCCGAGGAAATGTTCGGGATCAAGTCGGGATAAAAGTTTTCACAGTATCGGATCCAGCCCGGCGAGCAGGAGGTGAACTGCGGCAGCGTCCCGCCGTTATTCACCCGATGGATCAGCTCGAAGCCTTCCTCCATGATCGTCAGGTCCGCACTGAAGTTCGTGTCCCAAACCTGCTGGAACCCCAAACGTCGCAGGCCTGCGTAAAGACGCTCGGTCACCAACTCGCCCGTCTCCAAACCGAACTCCTCCCCCAAGGTTGCTCGCACCGCCGGTGCAAATTGGACCACGACATATTTCTCCGGATCCTTCAGGGCATCCCAGACCTCGCGGGTCTGGTCGACTTCCCGCATCGCCCCGAGCGGCCGCGAGAAGGGACACGGCTCGCAGCCCATCAATTTACCGACAAAATCAGGCATTTTGCGAAAGCCCATCGGGCAGGTAAGGACGCACTGACCGCAACGGATACACTTCGTCTCGTCGAAGATCACCCCCTTTTCCTCGTCGAAGCTCAACGCGCCGACTCCCTGGATCGAGTTGCACACATCCACGCACGCCTGACAGCGAACACACGAGTTCGGATCGTGAACAATCGACGGCGAGGAACCACGCGGCTCGAATTGCCACTGGCTCCGTTCCTCCAAGCTGATCAGCCCGCTCGACTCGGCGTCTGCCGCAACAAACTCCTGAAGTCCGGCGATAAACTGGCATTGTTGATGCTCTTTCAAGTGGGTAAGCCTCACCTGAAGCTCCGATTGAAGCTG
>JASFHG010000205.1:0-6833 GCA_050123355.1 Planctomycetia bacterium | reverse complement strand
CGATGTCGTGGGTGAAGCCTAACCAATTTGCGATTCGGGCCAACTTAGGCAGCGCGATCTGTGACGGCAAGACGCTTCATGAATATATCGAGCCGCTTCCCAACCAGGTACTTCAAAAGCCGGCCCCGAAAGAGCTCACGATTCAATCGGTCTTTTCCGAGCCACTGTTGGCCGACGCAATGGCGCAAGGGCCGTCGGTGTTTTATACGTGGATTCCCATTCAGGCGGTTTTGCTTTGTGCCGACAAACCGTTGAATACGCTCCTTTACGATGTGGAAAAGATCGAGATGCTCGAAGCGAGTCAGATCAACAATCGACCATGTTATCGTGTGGCAATTTATCGTCGGGACGGAAAGGGCATTTTCTGGATCGATGCTCAGTCGTTTGTCTTGCGACGGTTTGAATATCCGATGAAGAATATCGAGGAAAATTCTCAAGGAAGGGGTATTCAAAAGCTTCATGTGGTCGCCGATTTTGATTTTGCCGAACTTAACGCGAAGGTCGATCCGAAAACGTTTGCGTTTTACTTGCCGCAATCGGTACAGGTCGTCAAGATGCTTGCCCCGATCCCGGTCCACATGCTCGGCAAGCCGGCCCCCGATTTCTATTTCGACGCTCTCCACGGTACGCCTGTGACGTTGCGATCCCTGGCGGGCAAGACGATCGTGATCGACTTTTGGGATTCGCGAAGCATACAGTGCCGCGAGTCGCTGAGGGTCATGAACGAAGTTGCCCAAAAATTTCAAGGAGACAATCGAGTGGTCTTCTTGACGTGCAATATCGACCCGAAATCGCAAAAGCCGGGTGGACTCGATCAAAAATTCAAAGAGTGGCAGATCTCGCTTCCGATCTATGTCGACTCGCAAAATTTCGCGAAGAAGGGTTTTCGTACCCCTGGTGTTCCGGCGACGATCATTATCGGCCCGAAGGGGAAGATCCAAGCGTATCAGAGCAATATCGACCCGCGTCACGTCTTTATGTTGCAGCAAGCCGTCAGGGCGGTTGCTGACGGAAAGAATGTCGCGGAACAACAGTTGGGCACCTTCAATATGGTCCGTGAGGATTATGGTGTCATCTTCAAACGGATGGTGGACGAGGACCTGTTTGTTAATCCGCAGAGTATCTTGCGAAACATCGAGATAGCCGGTGTGGCAAAGCAGTCCGCTCCGAAGCATTTCAAGATGTCGCAGCTTTGGCTTTCCAAGAAGTTGGAGTTGACCGGGAATGTCCTGGTGCTTGACGATATGCCTGCACCGCGGATCTTGGTTTGTAATAATTCGCGAGCGGTTGCCGAGTTTGATACGAAGGGGCAAATGCTTGGGAATCATCAATTCCGCATCCCGCCCGACGCGGCGATCAGCAACCTTCGCACGGCCAAGACCGCCGACGGCCGACGGTTCTACGTCGGTTTCGCGCCGAGTACGCCGCAATGTTTTCTCTTGGATGACAAGTTTCAGGTGAAGATGAGCTATCCTTCCAACCTGAAAGATAGCCCGCCGGATGGTATTGCCGATGTGCAGATCGCCGATCTGACGGGCGACGGCACCCCCGAGATCTTCGTCGGCTATCGCGGCAAGGCAGGCGTCAAGGCGATCTCGCTCGCCGGACAGGAACTTTGGGTGAATCGTGACGTGACGGGCATCACCAAAATGGCGATCGCCTCGCGCAACCCGGACAGCGGGCCGATGTTGCTGTGCACGTCGGATAAATGCTTGCTGTTCGGCGTGGATGGCAAGGGCGGCATTGCCAAACGGTGGGATCTTGGCAATCGTCGTTTCTACTGGATCGCGTCCGACCAGCCCTCACCCGCCGGAAAGGTGAACTTGTGTGGACTCATGGCCCCGGATGTCGCAAAGAACGAAGCGATCGGGCTCGGCCTGACCGGCGACATGCTCTGGGCCTATGGGTTGCCCGACGGCCCTCCCGGCGCGGTCATCAACCGCGTCACGACCGGTCGAGTTCTTCCCGGGCAAGGACGTCAATGGGTCTTCCTCGGCGCCGACAGCTCGATCCACCTCGTTTCGGAGCAAGGCAAGCTGCTCGACCGCTTCAACTACGGCGCCTTCGTCGCCGGCATCGCCACCGCGACAATCAACAATCGCAGCGTCCTGATCATCTCCTCCTTCCGCGGCGTCGAAGCGATTACCCTCGAACCAAAGTAGGGTGCGTCAAGACGCACCTTTGGAAGAAATGAAAAGGAATCATTAACATGGATTGACTGGATGAATAGGGTTTTTATGCAAGGTTTCCATCCTTGCTTTTTCCCGTTCATCCTGTCTATCCATGTTTTTGTCTATCCCAAACCATCTTCCTAAACTGGCATCCCGAGTCTATAATAAGATGTCTGGCTGCAAAAAATATACTAGAACCGGTTTCATAACTCAAAATTGTTCAATTTTCATACAGCATCTTGTGGTCATCCAAAGGATCAACCACAAGATATGGACCGCCAGAAATTTATGAAACCACTTCTAAAAACCTGTCGGTGGTGAATTTAAATAAACCGTGGAAATCATTACGCAAATCAATAAGCTGCCCGACCACCTCAAGGGGGGGGCGGTTCTGATCGGGAACTTCGATGGGGTGCATCGGGGGCATGTCCGGCTGATCGAATCGCTCCGCGAGATGGCCCAACTTGTCGGCGGGTCGGCGATCGTCTTTACCATGTCGCCCCATCCGGTCGAAGTGCTCCGGCCCGAGGGGACTGCGCCGCCGGTCTTGACGCTGTTGGAGCGGAAGCTCGAGCTGTTTGCGTCGCTCGGCGTCGATGCGACGATCGTCTATCCGACCAACCAGGCCTTCCTTCACATCGAGCCGGTCGATTTCTTCGAGACGATCGTCCGCGAGAAACTCGACGCTCGGGCCATGGTCGAAGGGACCAATTTCTATTTCGGCCGCGCCCGGGCAGGCAACGTCGAGATGCTTGATCGGCTCTGTCGCGAGGCGGACATCCGGTTCTTGCTCGTCCAACCGGTTTTGGATGACGACGACGGCGAGATGATCTCCAGCTCGCGGATCCGGCACCTCATCAGCGCCGGCAATGTCGAGAAAGCGGCCGAACTGCTGGGCCGCCCGCACCAGATCGAGGGGCTGGTCCTCGAAGGAGAGCGGCGCGGCCGGACACTCGGCTTCCCGACGGCCAACCTCGACATGGTTCAGGCACTCATCCCGGGCAACGGTATCTACGCGGCCCGCGCGACGGTCGAGGGCCAGACGTACCCGGCGGCGGTCTGCATCGGCGAGAACGTCACGTTCGGCGGCCAGCAGTTAAAGATCGAGGCCCACCTCTTGGATTTCGATGCCGACATCTACAATCACCACCTCAAGCTCGACTTCCACGCCCGCCTCCGCGACCTGGTCCGCTACGACTCCCCCGACCAGCTCACCGCCTCCATCCGCCAAGACGTCGCTGCGGTGCGCGAGATTTTCGAGTAGGCATTTTTTCCCTCTTTAGCCGCCGAGCTTGTTCGGCGTTCCCTTAGCCGACGGGCCTGCCCGTCGTTTGCGTTGCCCCCTCTTCTGGTACGACATTAAGGCAGTTAATGTGGTCTATTTTGCCTGATTTGCACGAATCGAGCTCGAAACGGGCGTTTTGCACTCCTTCTCAGCCTGGGCCTGGCGTGCTAGAATGGCTCGTTTATCGGTTTTGGCCGATCCGGCGTGGGGAGATGTACCGCGATGCAAAGCGACGAGCAAGCTCGACGGCTAAGAAACGCCGAACAAGCTCGGCGGCTAAAGGAGCAGAACCCTGTGTTGGGGCATGTTAGAGGCGTTGAATAGACTCAACCGCTAAAATTTTACTACATACGAAACAACCTATTATCCAGCGGTGCGTAAGCACCTATCAAAAAATGCTTTGGGAAGTAAACATATATCCGGCCGACGGGTTGCCGAACCTTGAGGCGGATCGGGTGGCGGCCGAAGCCGTTGACCTGGGATTTTCGAATACACTGTGCGTCGATGCCGCGCGGGGATACCTGGTGCAAGGGAACCTGACCGCCGAACAGATCCAGCGGCTGGCCGATGAATTGTTGGCCGACTCGGTCGTCGAGCGGACGGTCGTCGCGCCGGTCGGAGATGCGACGCTTGCCGCGATGCCCGACGGGTTCGACCAGATGGTCTACGTCCTGCCCAAGCCGGGCGTGACCGACACGGTCGCCGAGAGTGCGACGGCCGCGATCGCCGACTTCGAGTTGGGTGTCGAGGAGATCGCCGTCCGCACGTTCAAGAAGTACCGCTTCGGCGGCCTCTCCGGAGAACAGCTTTCCGTCCTTTCGGCCAAATTATTGGCCAACGACGCGATCGAGCAGGTGATCGTCGGTGCGTTGGACTTCGACCACCTCGAGGTCGGATCCCCCTACACGTTCGAGCTGGTGACGGTCCCGATCCGCGAGCTCGACGACGAGGCACTCGGTAAACTGAGCATCCAGGGCCAGCTTTATCTCTCGCTGACCGAGATGCAGACCATCCAAAACCGGTTCCGCGAGTTGGACCGCGACCCGACCGACGTCGAGCTCGAGACGATCGCCCAAACGTGGAGCGAGCACTGCAGCCACAAGACGCTGGCCGGCCGGATCCACTACACGGACGACTCGCGCGAGCTGCACTTCAAAAACATGCTGAAGGAGACGATTTTCGCCGCGACGGTCAAGATCCGTGAAGAGGCCGGCGTCGACGATAGGTGCGTCAGCGTTTTCGAGGACAACGCGGGCGTGGTCACGTTCGACGACCGCTATAATATTTGTTTCAAGGTCGAAACCCATAACCACCCGTCCGCCCTGGAGCCGTACGGCGGTGCGAACACGGGCATCGGCGGCGTGATCCGCGACCCGATGGGGACCGGCATGGGCGCGAAACCGGTCTGCAACACCGACGTTTTCTGCTTCGCCCCGCCCGAAATGTCGCACGACGACGTGCCACAAGGCGTCTTGCATCCGCGACGCGTGATGAAGGGGGTCGTCGAGGGCGTCCGCGATTATGGGAACCGGATGGGCATCCCGACGATCAACGGAGCGGTCTACTTCGACGAGCGATACCTGGGCAACCCGCTGGTCTACTGCGGCAACGTCGGAATTCTGCCGAAGGAAAAATCGTTCAAGTGCCCGAAGCCGAACGACCTGGTCGTCGCGATGGGCGGCCGGACCGGCCGGGACGGTATCCACGGTGCGACGTTCAGCTCGGCCGAATTGACACACGAAAGCGAAGAGCTCTCCGGCGGTGCGGTCCAGATCGGAAACGCGATCACCGAGAAGATGGTCCTCGACATCCTGCTCGAAGCCCAGCGTCGCGAGCTGTACAACGCCGTGACCGACTGCGGCGCAGGCGGGTTCTCCAGCGCCGTAGGCGAGATGGGCGAGAAGATCGGCGCCGAGGTCTGGCTCGAACGGATCCCGGTTAAGTACGAAGGCCTCTCCTACACCGAGATGTGGATCTCCGAAGCCCAAGAGCGGATGGTCTTCGCCGTGCCGGAAGAGAAGTGGGAAGAACTTGAAACGCTCTGCAAGTCGGAAGGCGTCGAGGCGACGGTTATCGGCCGCTACGTCCCGACCGGTCGGCTCGAACTGAAGTATAACGACACGACGGTCGCCGACCTGACAATGGAGTTCCTCCACGACGGCCGTCCGCCGGTCGTCCGCAAGGCGGTCTATCAACCCCCGGCGACGCAACCGATGGACCTGTCGGCCAAGGTCGACGGGACCGCGACACTTCACACACTGCTCGGCGAGTTGAACATCGCCAGCAAGCAGTGGATCGTCCGCCAGTATGACCACGAGGTCCAAGGCGGCAGCGTGGTCAAGCCGCTGGTCGGTGTCGAAAACGACGGTCCGGGCGACGCGTCGGTCTTCCGGCCGGTGCTCGACAGCCGGCGCGGCGTGGTCGTTTCCTGCGGCATGAACCCGTGCTATGGCAACCTCGATACCTACGACATGGCCGCTTCGGCGATCGACGAAGCGGTGCGAAATTGCGTGGCGGTCGGAGCCGATCCTACAACGATCGCCATCCTCGACAACTTTTGTTGGGGAACCACGGATAGACCGGAGACCCTTGGTTCTTTGGTCCGCGCGGCCTTGGCATGCTACGACGTCTCGACCGTGCTCGGCACGCCGTTCATCAGCGGCAAGGACAGCCTCAACAACGAGTTCCGACCCGAAGGGGCCGACGAACCGATCTCCATCCCACCGTCGCTCTTGATCAGTGCGATGGGCCAAGTCGACGACGTATCGACCTGCGTGACGATGGACCTGAAGTCGGCGGGCAACCACCTCTATCAGGTTGGCCAGACTCGCGACGAGCTCGGCGGGTCACACTTTGCCAAAGTAAACCAACTCACCGGTGGCACCGCTCCGAAAGTCGATCCCGAACAAGCCAAAAAAACCTTCCTTGCAATGCACAAGGCGATCCGCGCCGGCCTGGTTCAGGCGTGCCACGACCTGAGTGAAGGTGGCCTGGCGGTCGCAGCCGCCGAAATGGCCTTCGCCGGTAACGTCGGGCTGGAACTCTCGCTCGACACGGTTCCGGCCGTCGAAGGGGCAAGCGATATAGTAAAACTGTTCGCCGAGTCGAACACGCGGTTCCTCTGCGAAGTCCGGCCGGAAGACACCGCTGCCTTCGAAGAGATCCTCGACGAAAACAAGATCCCCTGTGCGGCGATCGGCCAAACGACCGCCGGCGACCGCTTCACCGTGACCTCGACCACGAGTCCGATCGCAATCGACGCCACGTTGGCCGAACTCAAGAAAACCTGGCAAGCCCCGCTAGCCTGGTAAAATAACCATATATTTCGACAACCGATATTAGCCGTCGAGCTTGCTCGTCGTTTCTCGTCTTCTAAA
>JASFHG010000204.1:0-6838 GCA_050123355.1 Planctomycetia bacterium | reverse complement strand
CACTCCCACCGAAAAGAGCGCCGTGTTCCTCATCCTCAGCTGTCAGCTTTGTCACTTGTGTCCAACCAACCTCGGTCAGCTCGAAAATATAGGCAGAACCGGATGTGTCTCCGTTTTCATTTTCGTCGTTAGGTGATCCAACCACCATTATATTGCCATCTACGGCGACATTTTCACCAAAACCATCGTTCTCTGCACCGTCGTCCGCCAATAGTTTTGCAACAAAATGAGAATCCTGTAAAGGTGCAACGGTATCAATTGTCACACAAACCGCCGGACTGGGAAGCGACTCGTTACCTGCCTCGTCGACGGCGACAATTGTGTAATCGTAGGTGCCGTCGGGTTGCAGCGATGGCGTGTAACTACTTGCCGTTTCGCAATTACCGCTTACCAAAACGTTGTCCCGATAGAGGTGATAATAGCCTGAGACGCTGATGTCGAACGTAGGTGTCGCATCGCCGGTGACGTTGTCGGAGTCGCTTATGCCCGTGTCGCTGGCGGCCTGGAGATCCGGAGCAATTGTGGGAGTTGGAGGAGCGACCGTTTCGATCGTTACAGGCAAGGGATCGCCCAGCGCCGACTCGTTACCGGCAAGATCGACCACCGTGACCGCGTAATCGTGGCTTCCATCGGACTGTAAAGAAGCAGTGTAACTACCGAATTCGTAGTCACCGCTGATTTGAACTCCATCACAATACAAGCGAAAGTAGACTTCTCCCGGCACGTCAAACGTCGGAGTGTTGTCGCAAGTCAGATTATCCGTATCGCTCGGGCCCAAGTCACTGGCGGCCTGAAGGTCGGGCATGGTATCCAATACCGCAGGAGCAACGGTATCGATCGTCACTCTGACCGTATAGCTTGAAGCCGTTTCGTTGCCCGCCTCATCCACGGCAATAATCGTATAATCATAGGTTCCATCAGGAAGAGGAGCGGACGTATAGGTCGATGCGGTTTCATAGTCGCCGCTGACTTGTACACCGTCACGATAGACACGATAGTAGGGCGTTGCCGTAATGTCGAACGTGGGTGTGTTGTCGTTGGTGATATTGTCCACATCACTCGGCCCATGATCGCTCGCCGATTGTAGATCGATCTTTGGCGTGGTCGTGAAAACATAAACCGAGCCGGAATAATCGCCATTATCATCGTCATGAAAAGCTCCTACGAAGATGGTATCGCCACAGATGGAAACACTGTAGCCAAAATGATCCCCTTCTTCTCCATCGGGGGCAACAAGCTTTTCAACTTGGGTCCATTTGAAATTCGTTGTTGGACGAAAGAGATAAGCCGAGCCAGAATAAATGCCATTATCGTTATCAAGGTACG
Organism: Planctomycetia bacterium; assembly: GCA_050123355.1. Lineage (GTDB taxonomy): Bacteria > Planctomycetota > Planctomycetia > Pirellulales > Thermoguttaceae > JASFHG01. Next base: position 5,512 of record JASFHG010000204.1, on the reverse strand, counting down.
CTCCTACAATGGCCACATCACCGTTAACAGAAACACTGCAACCAAAATTATCATAGTTCTCGCCATCGTTGGAATATACTTCATCGGATCGCCAACCGGTGTCGGTTTTTCTGAAAACACAACCCGAACCAGACTTTGTGTTGGTAGCAAGATTATGGTCTTCACTGGCACCAACGAAAACGGTAATGTCGCTGACAGAAACACTGGATCCAAATTTATCACTGGCCTGATCACCTGTATCTTTAAATATCTGAACCCAGCCAGTATCGGTTTGCTCAAAAATATAGATAGCTCCCGTCTTGTCATCTTTGCCATACGCTCCGACAACGGCTAAATCGCCGTCGATGGAAACGCTGTGACCGAAATAATCACGGTATTCCGGAATGTTGGCCATAAGTTTCTCGACCTGAATCCATCCGGAATCCGTTTTTTCAAAAATGTAGGCTGAGCCAGTAGGACTACCAAGTTGATTATCGCCCTCAGCTCCCACAATAGCCATGTTGCCACTAATTGCAACACTGCACCCAAAATTGTCGTATGCTGTAACATCATCACCAAGTTTGGCGACTTGCTCCCAACCATTTTCCGTCTGTTCAAATATATAGGCGGCGCCGGAGGTAAAATAACCATGGTTTTCATTCCACTTTGCTCCAACGATGACCGTTGTACCGCTAATTGCCACGCTGCATCCAAAATTATCAGGAAAATCACCGTCATTAGCATTCAATTTGGCAACTTGAACCCATCCTGTATCGGTTTGCTCGAAAATGTAAGCCGAGCCGGATTCAATGCCATCATCATTCGCGCCATTGACTGCACCCACAATGGCGATAGTCCCATCGATGTCGACACTATAACCAAATTGGTCGTTCAGTTCCCCATCGTCAGCCAACAGCTTTGAGACAAAATGAGAATCCTGTAAAGGTGCCTCCGTGTCGATCGTCACACTAAGTGGGGCACTGTGGTCCGACTCGGTACTGGCCGGTGTTGTTTGGGTTGCCGTAATGGATCGAATGCCATCGGCCAGATCGAAATTACCGTCCGTCGTTATCGTGGTAATCGTACCGCTCGCCAAAGCGGTGCCGATGGCTATCCCGTCTGCGTAAAGCGTGACCAGTGCACCCGCGCTGGTACCAGACACTTCAAATTGCAACGCCTGTTCCGGGCTACGGTTATCCAGATAGGTCCAGTCGTCGGCATTCGAAAGCCCCGTATCACTCGTATCGCACAAATCCACTGCGGTGGGAGCTGCAGAAGCAGTTGTTGCATAGAGAGCCAACCGTGGCAAAACAGGAATTGCCGGCAGTTCGGTTTCCAACTGAGGACCGTAAATGACACTCAGCATCCGCCGATCTTCGAGCGGCTCGCAACGTAACTGACGTAAGCCGAGCTGCTGAAATTTAGTTCGAGAAACAGTTTCCGTACGTCGACGCTTTCCGAAAGGCCACATGCGTTTGTACCTTGTAGAGATGACGAAATATGCTTAGTCCTGAATATCTACACGATGCAGATATATTTTGTCGATTATACTGGAAAATTTTCGCCGAAACAATGATAAAGAAGGCCGCAATGGACGTATTTTGCTGCACAAAAGTTAAAAAATACACCAAGTACCTACTCGATTAATAGAACGTGTCTTTATACCCCCTTGCATTAGGGGTGACGAAGCCTTTACCTATTTCCCCAAACATTCTCGCCGGGCTTTTTATCGCAGTTGTGTAGTGCAAAGGGCCAACCTTAATCTACGCCGGTCGACTAGGAGCAAGAGCCCACATCGAACTCACGTTCCTCGACCCTGTCGAATTTCCCTACCAATTCCTGGAGACGCTACGGTGCCGTCGCTGATGACACGGCCTACGTGTTCGGTAGTCGTACCGGTTACGGGGCGACGCAATCCTTAATGTGAAAATACAACGAAGTAGCCGACTCCTGGAGCAGTTGCGCATCGATGCCCATCTCTACGATGGGTGGCGTAACGGCAGTGGTTGATGGAAAAATATATGCCATCGGAGGCAATCACAAAGGTTCGGAACCGGACAACAATCCGACCTCAGAGGTCCAGGTTTACGATTCTCAATTAGATAGCTGGGAGATCGTAGGAGATTGCCCCGTTGATTTCTATGACGGAACAGGCATTGCCTACAATGGGAGCATTTTTTTACCCAGTATTTGGATGCGGAGACGATTTGGGAATTCGACACCACTACACTATCATGGAGCAGTTACGACTTTGCTTGGCCCGACGACTACAATGGCAGAAACGCACTCGTGATGATCGATGATTGCGTTTATCTCGCTGCAGACGACCGAGTCCATAGCAATGCTTACTGTGTCTCCAGCGTTCCCGAGCCGAGTACCATCGCCCTGTTTGTCATGGGCATCGTCGGCCTTCTGGTAACCCGTTTCCGCAAACGAAAGTAACCTTTTTACCATCCAGCCAATCTATCAATCATCCCCAGCTCCATCAGCCTTGTTCACTGATGGAGCTTTTTTGCGCATCTATCAAACCAAATCCCACAAATTGTATGAGAATTTTGATATAAAATCCAGAATGATTTTCGGAAAATAAGATTTTTACCAATGGCAGGTTAGGGATTACGCTCCTTCACCGTAGATGTCGAGGGCTTCTTCTAGCCGTTCCCTTGCTTTGCTGGCAAGTCGTGCGAGACCAATCTTACGAGCCAGAGCAATTGGTGGGTCATCGCCTGTTGCTAGGTCTGGGTGTTCTTGCACCAAGCCGATCAGCTCCGGCATGGCGACCTCCTCGAGGCTGCGTCGCTCACTATCGTTTACAGGATATCGGAAAGAGATCGATTCTTTTGGCAAATCATCAGCCCAAAGGAATCGGCCCGTTGATTCCTCCGTTACGGTAACATCAGGCAACAAGTCAAGAACGCGTTGTTTGATCTTGTTTCCGGTGCGAGCGAATCCGTGCGCACGGGCGACCTCCCGTGCCAAGGCATCATCCCGAATCGGTCCCTGGACATTCAGGACCGTGGTCGCCATGGCCCGTAGCGTATCGGAATAGTTGTCGTCGAAGAACCGCTCCTGATTAATCGTGGCATCCGGAAGCTCGGCGCGGACATATAGGAGCCGATCCTTTGCCGGGGCTTGGTTGGCAACAAGTTGTGGGCGGGCAATTTCTTTCTCCCGGTCTACATCAAAGGAAGTGGTTTCAATGAGATTTGTATTATGCTCGAATTCCTCCTTGTTCGCCGTGTCTTCTTCCACTACCTCCGCATCACCCGACGGGATGTTATTCTCGCATTCCGGCCGAGCGATATCGGATTCCTTTTCAATCTCCTCTTCTCGTACCCGTGTCAGCCGCTCATTGAGAAGCTCGTCAAGCTGTTTGACTGCCGAATCCGGGTCGTACCACCAGTCGGTTGACCAGACTCGCATGATAGTCCAACCAAGATTCTCCAGAACCTGTTGTCTGATCTTATCTCGGTCTCTCGCCGTGGCCGAACGGTGGTAGGTTGCCCCATCGCATTCCACGCCGGCCAGGTATGCACCTGGCTTGTCGGGATGCACGACGCCAATGTCGATGCGGAACCCAGACACGCCAACTTGTGTGTCAATTTGCCATCCACGTTCTTCAAGAGCCGCAACGATTGCCTCTTCGAGTGGAGACTCCGCGTCACCCAGCGACCCGTCGGTGCGAGCAACCACCGCCTGCGCCCCCTTTTGGGCATACTCCAAAAACGCCTTGAGGTCGTGGGCCCCGCGAGCGTTCGACCTTTCGGTGCGGATTTGTTCCGGCAGAAAAGAGGCAAAAACGATCAGCTCTTGCCTTGCGCGGGTGACTGCCACGTTCAGACGCCGTTCGCCGCCGCTACGATTGATTGCACCGAAATCAACCGGAAACTTCCCTGCAGCGTCGAAGCCAAACGTAATGGAAAACAACATCACGTCACGTTCGTCTCCTTGCACGTTTTCGAGGTTTTTCACCATTGTCGGCTCGAAACGATCGTCGGAAAAGAACCATTCCAGTTCAGGGTGCTGCCGCTGCGCCTCGTCAAGGAGATCCTGGATCAACTCTTGCTGCTGACTATTGAAGGTCACGACGCCATAGGTGAGCCGTTGGTCCTCCGGCTTGCCGAGGCACTGCTGCATCCGTTCTACGACAGTCGTGACGATTGCCTCGGCCTCTTGGCGATTCGTGCGACTCTTGCCACGGTCGTAGAGGGCCCCTTCCACATGCCTGAACGATACGCCCCGGTACGCCGATTCGGCGGCGGGGAACGTCACAAGGCGGTTACCATAATAGTTCCAATTTGAAAAAGCGATCAGCGATTCATGCTTGCTGCGGTAATGCCAGTCGAGCTGTAGCGTAGGCAAGCCAGATACTTGAGCCTCATCCAGGATGCTTTCCAGATCTTTTTCGTAGTCTTCCAGCTCGGCGTCGTCTTCGTCATTGTCCGTCCTGCCAAAGAAATTCGTCGGCGGGAGTTGCTTGGGATCTCCAACGATGATGGTTTGCTTGCCGCGAGCGATCGCCCCAATCGCATCCCAGGTGGCGATCTGTGACGCCTCGTCGAACACCACAACGTCAAACTGCGCTTGATCGGCCGGCAGGTATTGCGCGATCGATAGAGGCGACATGAGCAAACAAGGGGCCAGCTTGCTGAAAGTTTCAGGCATACCGGCGATCACTTCGCGAATGGATTTGCTTGGGCGTTTAAGGTTCATTTGGTGTCGCAGAAGCCCGAGTTCAGACTTGCGAGGAACCTGATCGCTTGGCGGCAGGCCATGGAGCACGGCGTGGCGCACCTGTGGCGCTGCGATGCGTCGCGATTTGGTTTCCAAGCGGCAAAACTCTTTGATCGTGCCTTCGTGCAGAAATTTCTGGAATGTACGCAGCGGCTCGCGATGGTCGACCACCGTGGGCAGCCACCACCGGGCGTAGGCTAGCTCGAACTGCGTCGCAGCTTCTGTTGTTTTCAGGTCACCTGACTGTAGCGTCTCGATGAAGGTCGTAAGGCCCAGTTGTTCTGCCTGTTGTTGCACCGCCACCCAAGCAGTCCACTGCTTGAGCGATGTGCGGTGAGAAAGCACCATTTGCGCCTGGCGGGACGCGTCAGCGACAATGCAAGCGGACTCGTTGGCAACCGGCGTCACGCAAGCACAGCCCTTGTACGCAAACCAGGCGTTCTGAAATTCTTTGGCCGACCGGCAGCACTTGGCGGCCGCTTCACGACGGAGCTGCGCAGGCGAGGCCAAAATCGCTTGCAGTGCCTGGGTAAGGCGGTTACCGGTTATGCTAAGGGCAGTGAGCGATTTGCGGATAATGCCTGCCGTTTGCAACTGCGTATCCAGTGCGTTGGCGTCTTCCTCTACCACGGTTTGTAATTTAGGGGAAAGGCCGAGCTGGCCGAGATTTTCCTCCAGTTTTATGCGAAGGGTCTCCACTTCGCGTTCTGGGGGATAAAGATCTTGTGCCACGGCAGCCAAAGATTCAAGGTTACCCTGCGAAGCCTTACCGATGGTCGACGGAGTAAGCCCGGTGGCG
>JASFHG010000203.1:0-6860 GCA_050123355.1 Planctomycetia bacterium | reverse complement strand
TCGCGGAACAGGGCCGTCAATTTGTCGTGGTAGCCGTCCTGCCGGTCCAATTTCGGGCAAGCGATCACCAGCCCCTTGCCGCGAAGCATCTCTTCGTGGAAAGCGGCGTGCGAAAAAGCGCTGCACGAGGCGGCGATCAACAGGTCGGCACCTTGGAACTGCGGCGAGCTCGGGCGGATCAAGTGCAATTGGATCGGCCACGCCCCCAACTCGCTCTTCGAGCGGATCGGCGGCAGGCCATTGGAGTCATCTTGGCAGGAACATGGCGTCGCCTGGGAGTGGTGAACCGGTTTTGGGACCGGTTTTAACTGCTCGACGGCAAAAACCTGGTTCATGTGGCCCGGGCAGCCGCAGGCAAGCGTTTCTTCCTGCTTCTCCTCGGCAACCGGCGGGACAGGGGAGGGGGTCGTCGAATTTTTTGCTTCCTCACCAAAGCTGATCGCACCAAATGGACACTCCCCGATACAAACTCCCAGCCCGTCGCAGTGGTTTTCGTCCACCAAACACGCCTTGCCATCAACCATCGCGAGTGCCCCGGCATGGCACGCCTCGACGCAGTGCCCGCATCCGGTACATTTTTCGCGATCGATCGTAATTCGGCCTTTTTTCGTAAGTTCACTCATGGTTCTTCTCCTTTGCAAGTGTTTCGTCTTGTCACCCGCTTTCCACCTTGGCAATTCCTCGTCAGAACTACTATAATTATGGGTCGTTCACCCCAATCCGACCTTGACTTAGATCAAGTGGCATCCGATTTCGAGCGAAAAAGCAAATTTCGCCCCCTAATTCAGCCCAAAATAGAAGAAATAAACGTCATGAGCCAATCCCCCCCGAAAAACGCCCAGATTTTGACAGCCACCCCGCTTTTTTCCGGGGTCGATCCGGCGACGCTCGAAGACCTCGCCCCGTACTGCTCGCAAAAGTCGTACGAAGATGGCCAGATCCTCTTTCACGCCGGCGATCGGGCCGACGGGTTTTACATTGTCGTCGAAGGGTGCCTCGAAGTTTTCCGGTCCGGCAACAACCTGCGCGAACAAACGCTCCACCTGCTGCGCGAAGGAGAGATGTGCGGCGAGGTGCCGCTCTTTTCCGGAGGAACGTATCCCGCCACGGCTCGGGCAAGGGAGCAGCTCCGCGCGATGTTCGTCCCGGGTGACGCCTTCATGAACATGGCACACCGCCACCCCGAAATGCTGCTCGAGATGCTCGCCGTGCTCAGCAAGCGGTTGCGGCACTTTACAAACATCATCGCCGACCTCTCGCTCCGCGACGTGCAAGCACGCCTGGCCAACCATCTCCTCCAACTCACGAAAGACCAAGGGAGCGAGGTCGTCACACTCGAATCGAGCAAGCGTCAACTGGCAACCACCCTCGGTACGATCCCCGAAACACTCAGCCGCGCGCTGGCCAAGCTCGCCGCGAGCAAGGTCGTCACGATCGACGGCAGCACGATCACGGTCCACCGGCCCGACGCGTTGCGCGAAATCGTCGACGCCTCGAAGTGATACCTACCACTTCCCATAACTTTATTGATCCCGATGTATTTAATGATCGTTGTGCGACCGCAAACGCGGCTGTACCAGCCGGGTTTGCTGGATTTCTGGCCGCAGAACGGTTCATTAGCAATGCAGATCTCAATAACGGCATACGGATCAAGAAGTTGCGCTGTTAGTTCTGTCGCGGGGGCTCTTTTGGGGACCCCAGAAATGATGTACACTGCACAGGTATCATATATTTTTAGCCGTCGAGCTTGCTCGTCGATTGGAAGAGCGAAAAGCGTTACCACTATTACAAATCGACGAGCAAGCTCGACGGCTAAAAATCGTGTCATAACCTGAACTCAAAAATCCACCTCCTCCAAAACCGCCCATGCTTAACTCGATCACGATCCCGCTGGCCTCGACGGGACACTTGAATGTACTCGATTGGGTCACGCTCGTTGCTTACGCACTGCTCATGCTCGGCATCGGGTGGTATTTCGCCGTTCGGACGAAATCGGTCGACGACTTCATGCTCGGCGGCCGGTCGATGAATCCGTGGTTCGTCGGGCTGTCGATGTTCGTCACGTACATGAGCATCTTGACCTACCTCGCTCTGCCGGGCGAGATGGTGGGGAAAGGACCGATGGTCCTCGGAAACTTGATCTCCTTCCCCATCGCGTTTGCCATCGGCGCGATCTGGATCATCCCCTACATCATGCGCCGCAACAAGGTCGTCAGCGCCTACGAACTGGTCGAAGAACGGTTCGGCACCGGGATGCGGATGCTCGCCTCAGCGATCTTCTTGGTCCAACGTTTCATCTGGATGGGAGTGATCGTCTTTGCGGTGGTCGACAAGATTCTGATCCCGGTCTTCGACATACCGCCAGAGTGGCTCCCGTACATCTGCGTCTGCCTGGGACTCTTTACGGCGATCTACTCGACGATGGGCGGCCTGAAAGCGGTCGTCGTCACCGACGTGATCCAATCGTTGATCCTCCTGGCCGGAGCGATCATCTCGATCGTCTACCTGGTCTGGCTGACGACCGGCCACGGCATTTCCTTTTGGCCCGAAACATGGCATGCCCATTGGCCGCAGGAAAATATTTGGTTCGGAGATTTCCGGTCGAGGATCACGATTTTCGATGCATTCCTCGGAATGCTCGTCTGGTACGTTGCCACAATCGGCTCGGACCAGATGGCGGTCCAGCGCTACCTCTCGATGGGCAGCGTCTCGAAGGCCCGAAAGATGCTCGGCGTCGCAATCGGGGCCAACGGTTTTGTGATCATCCTTCTCGGTGTCGTCGGGCTGGGACTGCTCGCCTATTACACGAACCACACCAACTTGCTGCCCAACGATGGCGACCTCAGTTACATCAGTGGCAAGAACGCGGACAGCCTCTTTCCGCATTTCATTCTCACGAAACTTCCGGCCGGGCTCAGCGGGCTGCTTATCGCGGCGATCCTGGCAGCGGCCATGTCGAGCCTCTCGTCAGGAATCAACTCCTCCAGCTCGGTCGTCCTGGTCGATTTTGTCGAGCGGCTCTTCGGCCATCATGCAGCGACACCCAAGCAACGAGTCCTCTACGCACGAATCATTTCGATGGCGATCGGACTGGCAGTCATCGGACTGAGTATTTGGGTCGCCAATATCGAGAAAAATCTATGGGAAATCTGCTGCCGCTTGATCAATCTGCTCGTCGGACCGCTCTTCGTAACGTTCTGCCTGGCCATCTTCATCCCCTGGGCTTCTCGGATCGGAGTCTGGATCGCGACGATCGTGAGCCTGCTCGTTGCCCTGTTTATTGCCTATCCCAAATTATTCTTCGTCCAAAATGTCGAGATCGGATTCAACTGGATTATCGTCCTCTCGCTGGTCGGCGGCGTTGCGGTCGGCATGATCGTCAGCCTGGTTTTCCCGGACAAAAAGCGACCTGAGCCACAAAAATAACGTCGTTTTGGGGTTCTTGTTCGGCGATCCCGTTTTCTGGTATAATGGGGTCGTCGACACATCCTCAAAAATGTGTTGCACACTACCTATCCCCCATCGCATTCACACTTTCCAAGTGCAAAGGACCGAAATATGTACCGCCGACCCTACTTCACGAAATTTGTTTGGGCATTGTTACTCGCTTTGATTATCATGCCCGCCTCCATCATCACGGCTGCCAACCAAGAAGGAACGAAAGTGACACCATACAAACATGTCGAGTGGCCGACCCTGCCCGCCGGGTTCGAAATGGCTCCGGCCAACGGAATTGACATCGACAGCAAAGGACGCATCTACGCCGCCGCCGGCGAAAAGGGTCCGATACTGGTCTTCTCGCCCGAGGGAAAACTGCTGGACAGCTGGGGAGAGGGCATCATCAAAAACAAGCACTCCGTCCGGATCTTCGACGACAAGGTCTACGTCTGCGATACCGAACTGCATCAGGTCCACGAATTCACGACCGACGGCAAGCTGCTCCGCTCGTTCGGCACGAAAGGCACGCCGGGAACCGACGAGAGCCACTTCAACAAACCGACCGACATCGCCGTGGCCGATAACGGGGACTTCTATATCTCCGACGGCTACGGCAACAACCGCATCGTCTGCCTCGACCCGCAAGGCAAGTTCAAGTTCGCCTGGGGAGAGAAGGGGACCGGCGCGGGCCAGTTCGACGTGCCGCACGACATCGTCATCGACAAGAACCAAAAGATCTACGTCGCCGACCGGTCCAACAACCGGGTCCAAGTCTTCGACCGCAAAGGCCAGTTCCTCAAGCAGTTCAAAGACGTCGGCACGCCGTACGGTTTGGAGATCATCCCCGGCGAAACGGAAAAACTGCTGGTCACCGATGCGAACGACAACGGCCCACACCGCGTCTTGATCCTCGACCTCGACGGGAACGTCCTCACGGCGTTCGGCACCAAAGGGGACAAGCCGGGCCAGCTCGACATCCCGCACTCGATCGCGATCGACCGTGACGGCAATCTCTACGTCGCCGAGGTCACAAACAAGCGGATCAGCAAGTTCGTAAAACAGGACAAATAAATCCACTCCCTGCCTAAGCCGAATTTGGGACTGTGCAGCAGGCCCTAATTTGGATCGGATCCGACTTTGAGACGGCGTCTCAAAATCGGCTTGGTGTTGAATGATAGGAAAACATAAGACGGATCCTCGAACATGCCCTTTCCCATCACCAACTGGAACGGACGCCGCGTGACCGTGATGGGACTCGGTCGGTTCGGCGGCGGGGTCGGGGTCGTGCGGTGGCTCGCAGGGCAGGGGGCTCGGATCACGCTGACCGATCAGGCCTCGCCAAACGAACTGGCCAAGCCACTCGCCGGCCTGCGTGATCTCGAAGGTAAAATCGCTCATCCGATCAAGCTCCACCTCGGCGGGCATGACTCGTCCGACTTCGTCGACACCGAAGCGTTGATCGTCAACCCGGCCGTCCGGCCCGACAACCGTTGGGTACGCGAAGCGATCGACCGAAAAGTACCGATCACGACCGAAATCGGGCTGTTCCTCGATGCCTGCCCGGCGGCGGTCGTCGGGGTGACCGGCTCGAACGGCAAGTCGACCACCGCCGCAATGCTCGCATCGATCTTGCGTGCCGACGGCAAAAAAACCTGGCTCGGCGGCAATCTGGGCGGCAGCCTGCTCGGCGAACTCGCCTCGATCACCGAAAACGATTACGTCGTGCTCGAACTGAGCAGTTTCCAGATCCACTATCTGCCCGAAAACATTCGACCACTGCAAATCGTCGTCGTCACGAACTGCGTCCCGAACCACCTCGACTGGCACGATACGTTCGAAGAGTACGCCGCGACGAAACGCCGGTTGATCCAACTCCAAACGCCCGACGGTATCGTCGTCTTAAGCCCGACACTCGCCGAGTTGGACCAGTGGAAAGAAGTCGCGCAAGGGCGGCTGGTATCGGTAGGAAAAGGGGACTGGCTCGTTTTGGACGGAGAGGCCGAAAGCCTCGACATCCAAAAGGTGCCTGTCCCCTTTTCCGGTGCATCAAAAAAAAAGGAAAAGAAGAAAGAAGCAACCGAAAGAGAAGAAGCAGATTCTCTTTGCTCAACAGGCGAGAAAAAGGGGACAGGCACTTTTTGTTCCAAAAGGAGCCAGTCCCCTTTTTCTCTTCCCCCTTTGCCCGTCCCCGGGGAGCATAATCGCCAGAACGCCCGGGCGGCGTCGACGGCGGCACGAGCGGCCGGTTGCTCGGACACGGCGATCCAGCGTGGGCTGATGACTTATCTCGGCTTGCCGGACCGTTTGGAGCCGGTCGGGATTTGCCATGGACGGCGATGCGTCAACGATACGGCGTCAACCACGCCCGAGTCGACCGCGGCGGCAACGGCGGCACTGCCGGACTCCTGGCTCTTGGTCGGTGGCGGCGAGAAAGGGGCCGATTTTTCCGCGATGCTCGACGAGCTGGCCCGCTCGGCGCAAGGGGTCGCGTTCTATGGCACGGTCGGCCCGAAACTTTACGAGCAGTTCAAGAGGGTCGTCGCCGAAAACGATTCGAGATCGCCTCGATTCGAACTTTTCACGACCCTCGACGAAGCGTTCCGCTGGTCGCTGTCCCAAAGCGAGCCGGGCGAGTCGATCATCCTCTCTCCCGGTTGTTCAAGCCACGATCAGTTCACCCATTTTGTCGAGCGGGGGGAACATTTTAAAAGATTGGTGCAAGAAGCGTAGTTTCCTGTGCTCCCATGTGTACCCAAGCCGCATCTTTGCGCAGCAGAGATGCGGATGCGGCTTGATTCAGTATTATTCCCTCATATACTCCGCATGGTCCTTCAGCATGCATTCTTCTACCCATGCCTCGAAGGATTTGAACAATCGCACCACGGGCCAGCGATGGCCCATCTCCGGCCGGCCTTTCCAAGTAAGGTAAACGACCGCATAAGAACCCTCGCCACAATCGACTTCAAACAAAACATCATCCGTATCGATCCGTTGGGCAATCGCTTTCGCCTTGCATCCCCACAAAACGTGCGAGTCGGTCACCTCACGCTTCAGCTCGTCCTCCAAATTCTGGGCATACCGGCCAACAGACGCCCAGGGTTCCACAAATTCATTTCCCGCGTTCATACAAACCTCAATGGGTTTAGAGCCTATCCGAAAACCCCTGCTAGCCCGGCCGCCTGCGGCCGGAAATGCTGCGAAATCCCGTCGCAGGCGACGGGGCTAACATTCAACAAAACAGGTTTTCGGATAAGTTCTTAGGCAAATCCCTTGAAAACTTTCTGATACAAGATATTCTTCCGCGAGGTGACGGGGCCTTCTGTAGTATCATCGGCAAGAACCTTGAACATCATTTGATACTTCGCGTCAATATCGTCCGCATAATGGACCAACAGGGCCTCGGGCGTCATCGGCGGCTTGGG
>JASFHG010000202.1:0-6876 GCA_050123355.1 Planctomycetia bacterium | reverse complement strand
AGTAGAAAAGAATATTTTCATATAGTATATTTATTTTGTCAATCGCCCGTAAATATTTTGTTTTGCATGTCAAAAATAGCCGCGTGTTTAGTAGATGGGTTGATGAAATCGCTCGTTTCGTTCATTATGAGTGGGAGAAATAGCGCAATAATGCTTCGAGATGTGCATTTGTGAGGGCGGGGCCAGGAGAAATTTTTATGAAACGAATTTTTGGTTTTTTGCTGCTGTTACTTTTGACCTGTGGCTGCCAACAACGAGCCGAGTATTATGAGGTGACTTTTCGAGGCAACTCGGCGGCGGAGGAGGAATTGATGGAGGTCGGGCGAGGAACGATCTTGTTTGCTTGGTTGGGTGATGGTGTGGACGTGGTTCGAATGGTTGCCGGGGATGGGGAATTGAAGGTTTTTGTCCACACTTCGCAGCCGAGAAAATTGGAAGAGGCTTTGGCAGCATTGCGGATTCCGGAATTTATGTCGGATGGTGTTATCACCCATTTGCCCGACGGGCTGCCCGAGAAGCCTGAAATCGAGATGAAGCCAAACTATCGACTGACAATCGAAGGAAGAACCCTTTCTGATGGGCATCACTAATGCGGAAATTGTCGAGGTGATACAAAAGGCACGCGATTCAGGTATCGGTGACGACATGAAAGCGATTGAAAAATTGACGATCGAAACGTCTGACGGGCAATCTGTTTCGATCGGCGACATCGCCACGGTAACGATGGCTATGGAACCATCGCACCTGATCTGGGATGCGAAAGAAGACAAGTTTCATTAATACAAGTCTTTTAACGCTTATGCCGTCGGTAGAGCAGGGGGGTGGCTAGCAAAACGCTGAAGAGCAGGGCGATGGTGCTTGGCTCGGGGACTACGTAGTTGCTTAGGGTGACGGAATTGTTTGTGTAGGTGACGTCGAACGTACCTTGGCCGACTTGGATGGTCGTCATGGCGTTGGAAAACTGGCCGCCGATCGCGTCGGCGGTGAGGATGGTAAACGTATCGCTCGGGGCGGGCACGAAGCCGTTTATGAACGATATTTCCAGCAGACCATCGAGATTGGCATCACCCTTGACAACGAGGCGGTCATATTCGGTACCGACGTCTACACCACCGATCTCGATATTGAGCGATCCGGCGACCGCCGAGTTTTCTTCTTGGTTGTAGATACCGTGGATAGTCAGTATGCCTGCCGAAAAACCGGGGCTTACTTCTCCCAGATTGAGGAACGTGAGGCCTTTAACGTCAAGCGTGCCGTTTCCGGCGATGACGCCATCTTTAGAGTTGAAGAAGAGGTTGCCTTGAACGTAGAGGTTGGTCGAGCTGCCGCCGATATTCAACTTGCCATTGTTGTCGTGGGTTACTCCCGCTTCTCCAAGGTAGCCCGAGACGTTCCAGTTAACGGTTCCGTCATTGATCAACGCGGCTTTCAAGTACCGATAGCCACCGTCGCCATAATTCATATTAATAATGCCCGACGGCATGTTCACAACACTTCCATCGGCATCCAACGTGCATGAGTAGCCTGCTCCGACGGTCTCCAAGGTAATGGTACCTTCGTTGTAGAGGTTATTGCTGCTGGAGGTCAGGGTTGCGGCACCTCCATCTCCCAGGACGTTTAGGACGATACCCGGGTTCACATTGCCGGTAAGAGTATTGGCAATGCTGGTCATGTTAAACGTTGCCGGATAGATCGTCGTATGATGGATGGTAAGGTCGACGTTTCGTAGCGAGAGCGCGTTGCCGTTAATGTGGCCGCCCTTGTATTCCATTGCCATGCTGGAGAGTTCCAGCGTGCCGTCGATGTTGAGCGTACCGCTTTCTTGTATAAAGGTTTGGTTGCTGCCGGTGATGGACAGTTTTTTGCCAATACCGACATTGAAGGTGCCTCGGTTGGTATAGGTGGCGTCGGGCTCAGTGAAAATCGTATCGGTGTTGTTGACGTTGAAAGTACCGCGATTGTCGAGGCTTCCCTTGAAATATCGTATGCCGCCATCGCCTTGGTTCAAGTTGATGATACCGTTCGGCTGGTTGGTTAAGGTTCCGTTGTAGACGGTTCCGTTTTGGTCATTGACGTCCAGTGTGCAGGCATAACCGGCTCCGATCGATTGCACGGTGATGGTACCGCTATTGCTGAAATCATTGTCGGAGGTCAATGCTCCCAGGCCGCCTTCGCCATAGACCAAAAGCGTTTGGCCGAGATGGACGTCGCCGGTCAGGGTGTTGCCGGTGCTGGTGAAGCGGAACGTCGCATAGTTGGTCGCCGTTGGGGCGATGGTCAGGTCCACGTTACGCAGATCGGGGATGCCATCGATCGTTCCGCCGTTGTAGTTGAAGGGCATGGTTGACAGGTCGAGCGTTCCGTCGATGGTGAGGGTGCCGGCATTTTGGTTGAAGGTTTGAGCACTTCCGCTAATCGTCAGCTCTTTGCCGGTGGCAATGTTGAAATTGTGATAATTGGTATAGTTGCCGCCGTTTTCGACGAAGATGGTGTTGTAGTGGTTGATGTTGACCGTTCCGTTGTTGACAAGGCTTCCCTTGAAATATCGTACACCGGCAGCCCCTTGCTCGAAGTTGAGGACACCGTAGAGTTCGTTGGTCAAGACGCCGTTGTTTACCGTGCCACCGGAACCGTCGACGTCCAACGTGCAGGTGTAGCCTGCCCCGATCGATTCCAAGGTGATCGTGCCGGCGTTGCTGAAATCATTGTCGGAAGTCAGTGTTCCAAGACCGCCTTCGCCATGGACCAGGATCGTTTGGCCAAGATGAACGTTGCCATCCAGGGTATTGGTGGTGCCACGCATGCGGAACGTTGTCGGGTTGGTGGCAATTGGACCGATATACAAGTCCACATTAACCATTTCAGGGGTGCCATTGATCAGACCGCCATTGTAGTCGAAGTCCATGTTCGACAGTTCGAACGTTCCGTCAATGGTGAGGGTGCCGGCGTTTTGAATGAACGTTTGGTTGTTCCCACTGATCGTCAGTTTTTTGCCGGTATCGATGTTGAACTTGTTGTTATTGGTATAGCTACCGCCGCTTTGGCTGAAATAAGTGTTGTAATGATTGATGTTGACGTTGCCGTTGTTGATGAGGCTGCCTTTGAAGTATCGTAAGCCGGCGGCTCCTTGTTCGACGTTGAGAATTCCGCTCGACGTATTGGTTAAGATGCCATTGTCCACGGTACCGCCGGAGCGGTTGACTTCCAACGTGCAGGAGTAGCCTGCGCCGACCGATTCCAAGGTGATGGTTCCCGAATTGTTCACGTTTTCCTGGGTGGTCAACGTTGCATGGCTACCGAGGGAGGCTCCTTGCACCATGAGAGTTTGTCCAGAGTTGACGACTTGGCCGGTCAATGTGCTGTTGCCGTAGAGCAGGAACGAGGCCGCGTTGGTTGCTCCGGAGTCGATGTACAAAGACGAATTGCGGAGCTGAGGCGTGCCGTCGATGGTGCCGCCGTTATAGTTGAAGGTTATATCCGAGAGGTCGAAGGTTCCGTTGATGTCGAGTGTGCCGGCGTTTTGATTGAAAATCTGGGAATTGCCGCTGATCGTAAGGGTTTTGCCCAGAAGAATGTTCAGATCACCACTATTGTTATATATGCCGTTGGTGCCGCCGATCGGTTTCGTGAAGGTTGTGTGGGTGTTGACGTTGATCGTGCCGGTGTTGTTGAAAATATCGGCATGAATCTCTCGTGCGCCGCCAACGCCGGAGAAGATGTCGATGGTTCCGGAGTTGGTCAAGGTGTCATTGACCTTTAAATACGAGTAGTAACCGGCGTTAACGGACGTCATGGTCAGTGTTCCGGCATTGTTCAGGTCATTGGCTACGGTGAGCGTGGTATGGCCGCCAGTGGGGCTTCCGAGGGTGAGAGTGTTGTTTTGATCGAAGCTACTGGTGCTGACTTCACACGATCCGGACATCGATATGGCCGCATAGTTCGTCAAGGTCCCGGTGCCGGCCCAGTTGGCGTTTTGGAAGACCACTGATCCGTCGGTCAACGTGGAAGGGCCATTGACCGTCAGCGTATGAGAATTGAGGAAGAAAGTAGCGTCCGACGAGTCGAGTGTAAAACTGTCGAGCGGGTTCGCCGGGTCTACGTTCAGCGTAACGGTGTAAGAACCCGTGACGTCGATGACCACCGTGTCGTTCAGGCTGTTTCCGGGGACGCCGTCCGGGGCCCAGTGGGTGGCGGAGTTCCAGTTATTGGTCGCGTTTGATTCCCACTGATAGGCAATCCCGAACGATGCTGCTGGAAGTGCAAAACAGATGGCGAAAATAACGAGCGAGCGAACCAAAGTTTTCATTGGTGGACCCCCCTTAGGTAGATAAGATAAATCTTGGTTGAATTCTATATATTACACAACTCCGCCAGTATAGCGGCCCACGCTTTTGGCGTCAATCTATTTTCCGGATGGGGGGTGTCTGTCAGGGGGGAAATATTTAGAGCCTATCCGAAAACCTATTTTGTTGGATGTTGCCCCGTCGCAGGCGACGGGATTTTTCCCAAAAAACCGGTCGCAGGCGGCCGGGCTAACAGGGGTTTTCGGATAGGCTCTTAGTCAGTGTGAACGTCCGGTCAGAACCCCACGCCGATCTTCTGATCGATGGGGATCGTCACGGTTTCAGCACCGGCGTAGTAGGTGATTTTGACGGTGTACGTTTTTACTTTTTTATCCAGGACGTACCCGAGTTCATGTTCGGTCTTGCCCATAAAGCTCATGGAGCCGGAATCACTTTCTTTGTGCTTGATTTTTTTGCCGTCAGGACCGAAGAAGGCGATCGAGGCGATGCCGTCAAACGACTTGGAGGATTTGAAGAGGACATGGCCTTTCTTTTGGTAATCTGCCTGCGACATGTCAAACGGTTTGTTGGTCTTGTCCGATACGTTGACCTTGGTGCCATCCAGGGTGAACGAGCCGCCTTTGGAGGGCGTGACCTTCGCTTCCTCTGTTTTGGTTTTGTCCGAGGCACACTGGAAAACCAACTTGGCTTTGAGGTGGATTTTATCGGCCTTGGGAGACGGTATGTGAGGGGATTTGATGGTGACCAGGCACTGTTGTTTGTGGTCATAATTGTCGATAAAAGGCCAAAACGGTTGTCGGTTGTCTTTCATGAAGTCGCTGTTTTGGTCATCGCCAAAGCGAAGCAGCTTGCTGTCATGTGCTTTGAAATCAAGGATTTTTTTCTTGGGGACGGTGACCAAGATCTTAAGCTCGGTCGAGGACTCTTTTTGTGTGTCGTATTTTTTGTCATTGTCGAACGGGGCTTTCCCTTTGGTAAGGGCCAACGAGACGACCTCCGCTTTCGGACCGGCATAAGTGGCGGTGACACACGAGAGCATTAAACCGAGGGCGACCAGCAGGATCAGGGGGCGTGAGAAGTTTTTCATGGGTAATTTCCTTTCGTTCAAAGGTGGTGAATAATGGAGTTTGTGTTGGCCGGTGAGTTCCCCTGTTTGCCGGTAGATTTCTGAGCCAGACATGTGGGGAACCGATCGGAACCGTACAAAAGTCCTACAATTTCAAGCCGAATTTCAAGTCGACCGGCAGGATGACGGTTTCCATGTCTTTATAATAGGTGATCTTTACTGTGAGTTTATCCACGTCTTTTTGATTCAGCATATAAGAGGTGATGTAAGAATTTGAGCAGGGAAGAAGTGGAGACAGGTTGTTTTCGCCGGAATTTTTCGGTAACGAGGGGTGGTTGGCTGGTAACATTTGGCCGGCGAATCCATGCGGAATTTCTTTGCCCTCCGGTCCGAAGAAGCGGATCGATTTGATGAAATTTGTCGGCACCTGTGAGGTCAGAGTAACGAAAGTTTGTTGGGAGGGGTCCGGTTTTATCAGTTTTCCATTAAAAGCAACTACAGGGGGGAAATGAGGTGGCGGGATGGTGGACATAGAGAGGGGGTTGGCGTCAAGGTTAAGTGTTTTGTCTTCGGAAAGAGTCCAGTTTATCTTCTCGGTGACCGCGGGTGACTTGGCACAATAGAGAATCAGATTGGTGTTCAAGCGAAGTTCACATGTTTTCGCGGTAGGGGTACATCCATGTAGCCAGATGCTAAGAAGGCATTGGTGACCGTGATCATAAATAGCCGAGTTAAGGGTAGGGAAAGCGCCACCAGTATTCGAATCGATAGCATTTTCCCTCGTTTTTTTCCACAAATCGGTCCCCTGATCGTCAACGAGTTGTAGTGCTTCACTGACAAATGGTTCCGCGTTAACAATGGTTTTTTGGGGACTGTGAACCAAAAGTTGTAATTGGGTTCTGCCGGAGGACGTTTCTATTTTGGCGTTTTCCGAGGGGGCATGTGAGATAATGCCTTTGCTGATCTCGAACGAAAAAATTTCCACCCGCATTCCGGAAGGAGCTTTTTGGGTTGTCGAAGGTGAAGGCGTATCGGCTTTTTCCGGCTCGGCGTAGGCTGCTGTGATACTTAAGATAACCAGGCACAAAGCGATGAGGGATATGACGGGTTTTGAGAAGTCTTTCATGATGAATTTTCGGATTTAATAGGTGTAGTAGATAGTATTTTATTTAAATACGCCAAAAGGTTTTATTTTTTCAACCCCAGCTTCCAGCGAAAAATACGGTCTAGCAGACGTTGGGGGATGAATGGGAGCACGGTTGTCAGGATGCGGACGCCGACCGGGTAGCGGAGCTTGGGGCGGCGGGCTGACAGCGCGTGCGTGACGGCTCGGACCACGCGATTTACGGGTATCGCGGAGGCGGCCGCCGTCTCGATCTCCTTGAGAACGACCTCAATATCTTTTTCGTAAAGGGCCTTCATATCTTGGGGGAGTTCTTCGAAGATTTGGTGAGATTGTTTGGTTGATTTCTCCCAGATGGGGGTCTGGATGCAGCCCGGCTCGAC
>JASFHG010000201.1:0-6902 GCA_050123355.1 Planctomycetia bacterium | reverse complement strand
TTTCGACCACCGTGACCCCGAGCCGCTCGTCATGGACGGCCGTGTTGACTGCTTGGGTGATGTAGTCGTCTGTCAGTCGGAAGTTGATGAAGCCCGGTCCGGCGATCTCTGGTGGCTCGCAGAGACCGGCCACATCGAGCTGGTCGATCACTTCCTGGGCCACCTCTCGTGGCGGTCGTCCGAGCCGTTTTCCCAGCGGCATTGCGAAGTTTGCCTGATAGTCGCCAAACTTGGGCTCCTGGCTTTGCCGAACCATATCGAGCAGTTCGGCCGGATCATCGACGAGGGTTTCAAGGGCGGTAGCGAGACGTTCTTTGAGCTGGGAAAGCGAGTTCATGGAATACTATTTCTACAAACGGGGATTTCAATAAAAGTTTAGCGGCCGAACGGAGTTCGGCGCGTTTTCGTTATGCAGAAACGCGTCGAACTCCGTTCGACCGCTAAACAAGGTATCATGAAATTATGTTATGGGCAAGGCGTTAATGCTTGCCGCAGCCGGCACAGCCGCCGGTGACGGGGTAGTTGGGGTTGTCGATCGCGAAACCGCGGCCGAAGGGGCCGTCCTTGAAATCGATCGTCGTTCCATCGAGGTGTAGGGCGTACTGCTTGCCCGTGACGAGTCGTACACCGTGGTTGATGAATTCGGTGTCGACGTCCGGATCGAATTCGGTGTCGAGGCCGAGCCCGTATTGTAAGCCCGAACAGCCGCCGCCGGCAATTGCCATGCGTAGGAACGTACCCTCTTCGATCTCTTGCGATTCAAAAAGGGTCTTGATTTCGTTGGCTGCGGCTTCGGTCAGTGTGATAGCCATGATAGGTTCCTTGAAGGGAAAAATGTCTTTGTATCGGTCGAATTTTTCAGTCATTCCGCTATTTCTGTCGGGAAACGCGAAAAATAACAGCTTTCATTTGCATTATAGCATGTTTTGGTACGGTGCCTATCCCCCCTGTTTTTTATGAGGGAAGGTTATTCCTGGCGGTCTTCCGGCAGTCCGTCGGGGGTCTCGTCTTCGGAGGCGTAGGGGAGACCATATTCCTCCGAGACCCAGCGGTTCAGGTCGATGTCGCGGCATCGCGGGGAGCAAAACGGCATCGCTTCCGAAGAGTCTGCGTCGAACGGTTTTCCACAGACAGGACATTTAACTTTTGGCATCGCCGGCTTTCGAAGAGGACTCTTTCTTTTTTGCGGAGGTATCTTTCTTTTCCGAGCTGGGTTTAGGCTTGTCGGCGGCGGCCGCCTTGGTGTAGGAGTTGCTTCGATAATCGGTCTGGTAGAAACCGGATCCTTTGAACACGATCGCCGCGCCAGGCCCGATCAGGCGGCGTAGTTTTTTCTTGCCGCACTCCGGGCATTTTGTCTCCGGCTCGGCCGTGATCGATTGAAACAACTCGAACGTGTGTTCACACGCGTCACAAACATAATCGTAAGTTGGCATTTTTTGATTCGTGCTTCCGCACGATGGTGTAATTGGATTTTATTGGGTCTGTTAGTCTCGTCGTCTGCGACGGGTTTTTGAACGTTCCCAGTCGCAGGCGACCGGGCTGAGATTGAAAGTGTTCAGTAGGATGTTTTTTATTTGTGATTTTTTACTCCGGTGCATCAGCACCACTGTCCTCTGTCGTCTGTTCTCTGTCCTCTAATTTCGAAACAATTACGTTGCTCGGGCGGACGACCCGGTCGTGAAGGCGGTAGCCGATCTGGGTGACGCCGAGGACCGTGTTCGGGTTAACGTTGCTGTTGGGTTGTTGGAGGATCGCTTCGTGGAAATGGGGGTCGAAGGGATGGTTGAGCGCCTCGATTTCGACACAGTCGTACTTGGCCAGGACCCCCTTGAGCTGATCGTTGACCATCTTCACGCCTTCGAGCAGGTGGCTCGGGTCGTGTCCCTGTTCGACCGTCTCGATTGCGCGGCCCATGTTGTCCAAGACCGGCAAGATGTCTCGCATGAGGGGCATCAGGGCATATTGACGTTCGTCGGCCATTTCGCGGGCAATTCGTTTCTTATAGTTTTCCAGCTCGGCCGCACATCGCAGGGTCCGGTCCTTGGCCAGGGCGAGTTCTTCTTCGAGTTCGGCGATTTTCTGGTCGGCCGAGGGGGCTGCGGTTTCTTCCGCTGCGCCGTCCGTTTCCGGCTCACCATAATCGACGGTCATCGACTCTTCCTGCTCGGCCGCCATGTTTTCGATCTCGATATCTTGTTTTTCTTTCTTCTTCCGCGACACCGTTTTGTATCTCCGATTACATTGAACTTCAAAATTTAGCCGTCGAGCTTGCTCGTCGCTTATAGATAACTCACTAATGTTTCAAATGACGAGCAAGCTCGACGGCTAAGTGGTGTTTTTACGCTTTACTTTCTTCTTCCGGGACAAAGTATTCTTTGACTTTTTCAAAAAACGACTTCCGTTGGGGCGAGACGTTGGAGTGTTCCAGCTCGGACAGCTTTCGCAGTAGAGTTTCCTCTTCTTTGCTTACCTTATGTGGCACCTCGATGTAGACCTGGACCAACAGGTCGCCCCGGCCGCGATGGCGAGGGTTGGGCATCCCCAGCCCGGCCATCTTGAAGACGTCGCCGACCTGTGTGCCGGGCGGGATCTTGAATGTCTTCGGCCCTTCGAGCGACGGGACATCGATCTCTGCTCCCAACGTTGCTTGGGAGTATGTGATCGGGATCCGGCAGATCAAGTTCTGATCGTCTCGCTCGAAAAGCGGATGTTTCAGGACATTAATATAACAGTAACAATCACCGGGAGGGCCTCCGTCGGGGCTCGGCTCTCCTTCGCCGTTGAGTCGCAGGCGGGTTTGGCTGTCGACCCCGGCCGGGATGGCCACCTCGCGGGTGACGTCTTCTTTAGTATAGCCCGAACCATTGCAGTTGGGGCACGGATCTTTGATCATGGTCCCCGCCCCGTGGCATGCCGGGCAGGTGGTCTGCATCGAGAAGATACCGGTCGACTGGACGACGCGGCCCGATCCGCCGCAGTAGTTGCATCGCTCTGGCTGGGTGCCGGGCCTGGCTCCCGAGCCGTGGCAGTTGAGGCATTTTTTGTGTCGTTTAAACTTGATGTTTTTCGAGGTGCCCTTGGCTGCTTCTTCGAGTGTGATGTCGATTTGGCACCGGATGTCGGCCCCTTTCCGCACGCGACGCCGGCCGCCGCCACCAAAACCGCCGCCGAAGAAGTCGTTGAGCACGTCGCCAAACGCGGAAAAGATGTCGGAGGCATCGTGGAACTGGGGCGCGCCGCCGTTTTCGTCGACGCCCGCATGGCCGAATCGGTCGTAGCGGGCCCGTTTTTCCGGGTTGCTCAGCACGCCAAATGCTTCGGCCGCTTCCTTGAAATTTTGCGCGGCTTCCTCGTCCCCCGGGTTGCGGTCCGGATGGTACTGCATCGCCATCTTGCGATACGCCGTTTGGATCTCACCGTCGGAGGCGGAGCGTGTGACGCTTAGCACTTCGTAATAATCGCGTTTGGTCGGCATGGTGGAATGTGTCGGGTGCGTCGAGACGCACCGAGTGGTTTGGTGATTGGCGATATCCAAAATAGGGCACGCCTCGCGGCCCAATTTCGGCTTGGAGGATGAAGTTGTATGTTTTTATATACCCCACAAAACAACAGGGCCACCCCGAGTTGACGGAGTGGCCCGGAGCCGGACGAACCGCAGAATATCGAACTCTGAATGTCGAATGATGAAGGAAGGAGTTTCTGCTCCGGATGATTTTGACGCCGGTGCGGTAGCACCCCACTTCGACATTCAAAATTGGATATTCGATATTCTGCGGTTCAAAACATTCCGCGTTCAATCTGTTTCTATTTGACCACTCCCTCGGGTGCCGGGGTGTCGGCATCGTTGTCTTTCAGGTCGGTGACCAGGGTCTCGGTCGTGAGCATCAGGCCGGCGATGCTGGACGCGTTTTCCAGGGCGGTTCGGACGACCTTCAGCGGATCGATGATGCCCGCCTTGAACATGTCGACGAACTTGCCTTCGTTCGCGTCGTAGCCGGTGTTGGTCGGCTTTTCGGAGACTTCGTCCGCGATGACCGAGCCGTCGAGGCCACAGTTATCGACGATCTGACGGATCGGATAGCTGAGTACTCGCTTGATGATGTCGACGCCGATCTTCTCGTCGCCTCGGGCACCGGATCGACAAGCGTCGACCGCTTCGACACATCGCAGGAGCGCGACACCACCGCCGGGCAGGACACCCTCTTCGGCCGCGGCACGCGTGGCGTGCAGTGCGTCCTCGACGCGGGCCTTGGTCTGCTTCATTTCGGCTTCGGTTGCCGCACCGACGGAGATGACCGCGACGCCGCCGGTCAGCTTGGCGAGTCGCTCTTGGTACTTCTCGCGATCGTAGTCGCTTTCGGTCGCCTCGATCTGCTCGCGGAGCTGGTTGATGCGGGTCTTGATGTCGGCCGTCTTGCCGGCACCTTCGACGATCGTGGTCGTTTCCTTGTCGATCGTAATCTGCTTGGCTTGCCCGAGTTGGGAAAGCTCGACACTTTCGAGCTTCAGACCGAGGTCCTCGCTGATAACCGTACCGGCTGTCAGGACTCCGATGTCGCCGAGCATTGCCTTGCGACGGTCGCCGAAACCGGGGGCCTTGACCGCGGCGATGTTCAGGATGCCACGCAGTTTGTTGATTACAAGCGTCGTGAGCGCTTCGCCATCGACGTCTTCGGCGATGATCAGAAGCGGTTTGCCCGTCTGGCTGATCTTTTCCAACAGCGGGACCATCTCGCGGAGGTTGCTGATCTTCTTTTCGAAGAGCAGGACGTACGCGTCTTCGAGGTAGCAGTCCATCTCGGGCGAGCGGTTGATGAAGTACGGGGAGAGGTAGCCGCGATCGAACTGCATACCCTCGACGATGTCGTAGGTCGTCTCGGCGGTCTTGCCTTCTTCGACCGTGATGACGCCGTCGCGTCCGACCTTTTCCATTGCTTCGGCGAGCAGGTCGCCAATGGCCCGATCGTTGTTGGCGCTGATCGCGCCGACGTTGGCCACTTCCTCTTTTGTGGTCAGGGCCTTGGCCATCGAGCCGAGATGGGCGATGGCTGCTTGGGCCGCGCGGTCGATGCCGCGTCGGATCGCCGTCGGGTTGCTGCCGGCGGTGATGTTTCGCAGGCCTTCACGGAAGATGGCACGAGCCAGGACCGTGGCGGTCGTCGTGCCGTCGCCGGCGATGTCGGAGGTCTTCGAGGCGACCTCGTTGACCAGTTTTGCGCCCATGTTTTCAAACGGATCTTCGAGCTCGATCTCTTTACTGACCGAGACGCCGTCTTTCGTGACGGTGGGGCCGCCGAACGACTTGTCGAGGATCACGTTCCGGCCGGTCGGACCCATCGTGATCGCGACCGTATTGGCCAATTTATCAACACCACGGAGCATCCGCTGCCGTGCTTGATCGTCAAATAAAAGTTGTTTAGCCACTGTGGCGTTCCTTATGGTAAAAGTGTTTTGTGTTCAGTTTTCAGTGTTCAGTAAAGGGGGTGAGTTTCATTTTTTCAACCTACTCAAGCCGGAATTGAGGCGATAGCCTCTATTTCGGATCCGAAAATAGGAACTGACGTTCCAATTTCGGCTTGGAAGAAAAAGGAAAAAGTCCCTTCCTTCTAAACACTGCCCTTACTTGACGACCTTCGCCAGGATGTCGGTTTCGCGAAGGATCTTGACTTCATGGCCATCCACTTCGAAATCGCTGCCGGCGTACTTGCCGTAGATCACTTCATCACCGACGGCAACGGACAGCTCGCCACGCTCGCCGCTGTCGAGCAGCTTGCCGGGGCCGACGGCCACGACGATGCCGCGTTGCGGCTTCTCTTGGGCACTGTCGGGGAGCACGATTCCGCCGGCGGTCATTTGTTCGGCTTCGACCGGTTCGACCACGATACGATCATCCAAAGGACGCAGTTTGATGTTTTTCATGATTCTTTTCCTCGTTATATGTATGCTGTGTTTTTTGAAATTTTTACTACCTGTTAGCGGCGGGGCTTGTCCCCGCGCCAAGAATGGAATTTTAGATTTTAGGTATATTTATAGGGGATTGGTGATGGCTATGGGGTTAACGCGGGGACAAGCCCCGCCGCTAACTTATTTGACTAAAAGCCCATTCCGCCCATGCCGGGCATTCCCATTCCGCCCATTCCGCCCATGCCACCCATACCGGGCATGCCGCCGCCCATTCCGCCCATGCCACCGGGGGCACCGGCAGGAGCGTCGTCTTCGCTCGGGATGTCGGTGACCAGGCAGGAGGTCGTCAGCAGTAGGGCCGCCTTGACCACCTTCGCCGGATCGATGATCCCTTGCTCGACCAGGTCGCCGTAGCTGTCCTTGTCGGCGTTGTAGCCTTCGGTCTTGCTCTTCATGTTGCGGACTCGGTTGACGACCACTGCACCGTCGACGCCGGCGTTCTGGGCGATCGCACGTAGCGGAGCGTCAAGCACGTTGCGGACGATCTCGACCCCTTGCACTTCGTCGCCGGTCGCTTCGACCTTGTCCAGAGCCTTTTCGGAGCGGATCAACGCGACGCCACCGCCGGGCACGATCCCTTCTTCCAAGGCAGCCTGGGTTGCGGCACGTGCGTCCTCGAACAGGGCCTTGCGCTCTTTCATTTCGACTTCGGTCGTTGCACCGCAGTTGATCTGGGCGACGCCACCGGCCAGCTTCGCGAGCCGCTCTTGCAGCTTTTCGCGGTCGTAGTCACTTTCGGTATTCTCAATCTCGCGACGGATCAGGTCGGCACGGCCGTTGATGGTTTCTTTCTTGCCGGCACCTTGGACGACGGTCGTCGCGTCGGAGGTGATGATGATCTTCTTCGCACGGCCGAGGTCCTTCAGTTGGACCGCCTCGAGCGAGACGCCCAGGTCCTTGAGGATCGTCTGGCCGCCGGTGATTGTGGCGATATC
>JASFHG010000200.1:0-6965 GCA_050123355.1 Planctomycetia bacterium | reverse complement strand
TCTTTCGCGGTCATCCGTTCCATGATTTTGCGTAGCGGATCCGGCAGATCGGGAGTCAAGGGGAGTGGCACTTCGGCGTGTGCGGAGAGTTTGTCGAAGGTCATTTCTTCATGGTACGGAGCGCGGCCGGTCAAGAGTTTGAACAGGGTGCAGCCCGCGCTGTAGATGTCGGCGCGGATGTCGACCGTGTTCGGCTGGGTTGCCTGTTCGGGTGCCATGTAGTCGGCCGTGCCCATCGCCTGGCCGGTTTGGGTCAGGTCGAACGACATCGAGATCTCGCGGCGCAGTTCTTCCACATCGACCGCCTCTCGTGCGAGGCCCAGGTCGAGGATCTTTACGTTGCCGTCCCGATCGAGCATCAAGTTCGACGGTTTGATATCGCGGTGGACCAGGCCATGTTCGTGGGCCGCTTGCAGCCCGATCGCCGTTTGACGGATCAGCTCGCACGCGTCGGCAGTCGAGATCGGACCATGGCGGCGGATCAACCGGCCGAGGTCCAGCCCGTCGACGTATTCCATCACCAAGACCGAGCGATCGTCGATCTCGCGGGCGTCGTGGGCGTGGACGATCGACGGGTGGTCGAGCTGGCCGATCGCCTTGATCTCGCGCTCGAAGCGTGCGATGGCCCGTTCGTCGGCGGCCCGGGCGTCGGAGATCACTTTGACGGCGACCGTTCGACCGAGTTTCGTGTGTCGTGCCTTGAAGACGACCCCCATGCCGCCCTGACCGATCCGTTCGAGCAGCTCGTACTCGCCGAGTGTGCCCACGTACGCTTTTTCGTGTGCTTCGGTGCTCGGCCGCTCGCCGTTTTTCGGATCGAACAGGCTCTTGGCCCGATCGAGCACGTCGCCGTACTCGGAATATCCCTCGTCGGGGGTATCTTCCTGATTTTGGCGCAGCAGGTTGATGAACGTGTCGCCCGAGGCGTCGATCTCGTCGAGCCGGCTCCGGACTTCCGGGTCGTCTGTCACGAGTTGGGCGATTTGATCCGATTCGGCGTCGGAAAGCTTGCCGTGCAGGTACTTTAGCAACGTTTCGCGGTCGGGGGAGGGAGTATTCATCGTCGAATCCTCGATTTTTTTAAAAAGTGGGGATTGTTTCCTTCTATAAAAGAAAACGCTACCCTCTGACATTTTTTTATGGGTGCTTCCGCACCAGGGGGGAACCCGCTTCCGTTGGGCGCTGGTGCGGGGATCCAAAATAGGGCACGCTTCGCGGCCCAATTTCGGCTTGGTACGTGAAAAAGGGAGCATACACATAATATATATGCCCAATCGCCTCCCCGTCCCATAATTGACATGGATGTAAGTTTCAGGTAGGCTGGAAGTTAGGAAAAGTGGCGGCGAAACGCTTGTCGCCGTGGTCCGAGAAGATCCCCCTTGAAGGAACCTTTCCCGATGATCCGTGTTATATGTGACAATTGTGGGAGCAAACTCAATGCGAAGCCGAAGCTGGCCGGGCAGATGCGGCAGTGCCCGAAATGTGGCGAGCCGATCCTGATCCCGGCCGACGTGGCGGAGGAAAACGGGCCGGCGGAAGGTCAGGCCGTGACCAACGGTATCCCGTTGGACGAGGTGGACGAGGATGCGCCGCCGACGCCGATCACTTTCGCCAACCCGGCGGTCACCGCGCTGCCGAGCAAGAATCTGCTCAAGCGACTCAGTCGGGCAAACCGCTACCTGATCTGCGACAAGCACAACGTCCGCGCCGCCTGGAACAACGACGGCCGTGGCTGGATGCTGAAAATCTCGTCCGGGTTCTCGCCGGTCAAGGTCAATCAAGGTGCCTTGCCCGCCTACGGAAGCTTCACGCTGGTCGAGTTGGTCATGAAACATACCGAAGACGGTATCAAGCTCGACGCGTTGGAGATCTATGAGCTTTCGTCCCGCGGGTCGATGTCGAAACTCGAGCAGGGGGACGACAATATCTGCGAGGCGATCACCGATCGATGCCCTCTCAGCCGCGACCAAAAAGCGGCCATCTACCAAGTCTTCAAAACCCTCTTCATGCGCGAAGTCTGGGGCGACTCGAAAGAGGTCATCGACTTCCTCCTCAACGCCGACTACCACTCCACCACCAGCCGCGGCACAGAGGAATTGGATAGAGAGCTTTGAAGTTTGAAACCACGGAACACACGGAATACACGGAAGAAGAAAACAACCACGAAAGTTTTTTCGAGGAAATATTTCTGGTCTTTTATTTCTTTAGAAGAAATGGCAGAACTACCTTATGAAAATTCGCCGACTTGAACTGATAAATTTTCGCACTTTTGGTCATGCCGTTTTTGAAAATCTTCGGGAAATGGTTATTCTAGTATCACCAAATGGGCGTGGAAAATCCTCTATACTTGAAGCTATTGCTGGCGCAAAAGATTTGGTAGTTCCATATCATCAAGACCACTATCCATTTAAAAGGCCATGGCAGCAGCAACATCTTTCAGTATGGCCTGAACATCTTGCTGATCCGGTAAAAATTGGGGAACAAAAAGCAGAGATAAAACTTGAGGTTGAAGCAACTGGAATAGAGTGTGAATATCTTCGTTCGGTGGGAATCTCTCAAAATGTTGGTAATGCTCATTTCTTTATTGAAGATGGGCGGTATGTCACAAAACAATCTATTACTGACACAACGAAACGTTTATTTCAGTTTCATTCACTCTCTGACAGAATTGGATTTGTGGATTACATACGCCCTATTCGTTTTTATGCAAAAAGTGAAATTGGTAATTTTTCTCAACAGATGGATGATAATCACCTACGACAAACTCTTAGCGATTTTCATCGACCGACAAACCAACAGCAAAAGTATACTAATTTTAAAAGTTATGTTGTTAGTACACAATTAAGTGATTTTTCATGTCTCCAGACTACCGGAGAAAAAGTAGATTCATTAGAAGAGTTCCGAAAAGTCTTTAACCGTTTCTTTGCTCCCAAAACATTTGAGGGTTATAGAAGCTACGGAACAAATGGGCAAATTATTGTAAACTCACCATTTGGTGATCATGATACAGATTCACTTAGTGATGGCGAAAAAGAAATACTTCATATTCTTGCCTATTTATTTCAATTGCGAGAATTACATAACATTGTGCTATGGGACACTCCCGAACTTCATTTAAATGCAGCTCTTGAAGCAAGGCTTATTAATGCGGTTCAACGTATTGCACCAAATAACCAGTATTGGATTGCTACTCACAGCCTTGAGCTTATCAACTCGGTGCCATTAGAATCGATATATGTGCTGCGGCAAGACGGAAATTCTACAGTAGCTGAACCAGCATCTGGAGAGGATAGAAAAACGAAGATTGCTATTTTTCGCGACATGGGTGCCCAGGTAGGAATCCAACTTGTTTCTTCCGTCGTAGCGTTTGTTGAAGGAAGGGATTCTAGTTCTGATAAACGTATATTAGATCGACTTCTAGCTCCATGTTTACCTGGTGTGAATTTCGTTGCAGGCGGTTCGTGTGAAAATCTCTTTGCAACAGGAACTCGTGCTAACGGACTTCTTGAGGAAGCTTGCTGTAATGGTGATTTTTTAGCGATTGTGGACCGGGATTATCGAGATGATGATAAAGTACAAGAGCTTATAAGGAAATACAAAAATCGTCTTTTTGTTTGGAATGTGCATGAATTAGAAAATATTTTTCTTGATCCAGAAATACTACATCAAACCCTTGTTTTTTTGGGCCACCTTAAGGATGCAGCGACACCTGAATCTGTTCGAGCAGAACTAAAAGAAATAGCAGCTAATTTAAAGGATTGGATTGCAGCCGACTGGGTTGCATGGGAATTTGATAAAAATTTTCAATTACCTTCTCGACGTATTGGTGGAAGCGATCCCAAAAGCTCTCTTGATAAATATATTGAGAGTCTGAAAGGAAAAATTGATCAGGCAGCGGATGTTGCGAATTCTAATGCCCGTTATGAAGAGAAGCGAATTCTAATTCAGGAATTATTGAATAATGAACAATGGCTTGAAAAGTTACCAGGTAAACAGATTCTTTACAAGTATTTAGAGCAGTTTCCAAGGTTTCAGTCCGAAGACTATTTAAATGTTGCAACGAGTTTGGTGCGGGAACGTGATATAAGAATACCAGAATTCATTCGTTTACAAGAAGAACTTGAACGAATTTCGAATACCACAAGAAAATAAAAGTACTGGCGTTTGAAGACTTGGTTTGGAACACTAACCTTCACGAATCGACGCTGATTTCGTGTTTTTATCAGCGAAGATTAGTGTTTAAAAATTCTTCCGTGTATTCCGTGGTTTCAAAATTTTCAAACTTCACACTTCTAACTTCAAACTTTTATTTTTTCAGTGTGAAGGTGGTTTTGAAATTAATCGGTTTTGGGGTTGGTGATTTTTTCGATGCGGTCGAGGGCTTTCTGGGCGAGGGTGGCGAACTCTTTTCTGGATGGTTCTTTGACCTGGGCGATTTGCTTGAGAATTTCGACGACCAGTTTCGATTTTTTGTTCAGGGTGTACTTGATCCGGCTTTGGAGTCGTCCGCCCGAGGTGTTGAACCACGGGCTGGACAGGGGGATGTCGTCGAGTTTGATGAACGAGTTGCAGATTTCTTCCATGGTCTTCAGGTCGTTCGTGTTGAATGCCTTGATGATCCGAAGGAAGATTTTTTTGCCCGACTCGTTGATGACGTAGTCGGGGACGTTTTTCGATTCTTTGTCCCATCCGTTGGGAAACATTCCGTAGAGGGTGGTGGTCGACATGGCCCATTCCT
This sequence comes from Planctomycetia bacterium, assembly GCA_050123355.1. Classification (GTDB taxonomy): domain Bacteria; phylum Planctomycetota; class Planctomycetia; order Pirellulales; family Thermoguttaceae; genus JASFHG01. The sequence continues at coordinate 2,227 of JASFHG010000200.1, read as the reverse complement.
TGCCGCATTCATCCATGGGATCCTTCTTGCCGACCGGGATAGGTTCGAGGGGCGGGTTTTCTGCACGAGTAGGGCGAGTACTCGCCGGAGGGGTGACAATCCTCGGGAGAACGGCATCAGGAGGAGAAGGATAACAAGTTATTGCTGTCTCGTTTTCCATCCGATCGAGTTCTTTATCAATATAGTCGAGCAATTCTGTATAGTAGACGCCTCTGAAAGGGTGTTCCGTTTCGGACAAGTCTATTAGAAACGCGATAATCATACGACGGTTTCCGATTTTGTCTGCTACTGCCAGTGCTTCTTTGACTTTTTTCGCCTTAATGTAGCGTCGGATCAGATCCAATCGTATTTTTTCGATCTCAATGCGATCCAAAGGTCCAATCCGCAGGAATGGTTCGTCTACGGGAGGATTTACAACAACGTAGCCCGACGAGATGTTTCCGCCTTCTTTTGGGGCAAGCTTTGCTCGTCTATTTTTCAATTGCGCTAGTTGCGATTGCAGTGCCTGTATTGCTCGCGTTGTACGTTCAATTTCTGCGTGGAGGGCAGCCAGTTCCTCGGACGGTTTTACTTTTTGGGGCTCCTTCGGTTCTTTTGGTTCTTTCGGAGCGCGGGTGGGCTGTTTTCGGAACCGTCTGCGCATCAGGTCGTCGTCGGCGCCGGTTACGTCGGCGAAGGTGCCGATCTTTTCCGGGTCGGTCGGGGAGGGCTCGGCGGCGTAGAACCGGTCGCCGTCTTTGGCGCGAGAGAGGAGCCATCCGAATACGTCGCCTTGGAGCATCGCGGGGGTCCATGCCCGGTGTCCGCAGACGCCGAACTCGGTCTTGAAGACACGGCAGCCGGCATCTTGCATCCGCTGGAATTCCTTGCGGGCGAAGTCGATGCCTCGATCGTCGGAGCTGTAAATGGACCAGATCGGGATCTTTTTCAAGATAGGATGGTTGCGGAGCGATTTCTCGCTCATGGCTTCCCAACTGACGATCGGCACGGCCGCGGCGAACAGGTCGGGCCTTCGCTCCAGAATTTTCCACGTACCTGCTCCGCCCGAACTGAGTCCGGAGACGGTGATCCGGTTGGTATCGATCGGATATTTTTTCACGACCGCGTCGATCATTGCTAACGTATAGCTGATCGGCGCGTTGCCCAGGGCGATCTGGTCCTCGGTTGTGTGACACTCGACGCTGCCGTCGGCCCGTACTGTCGTCTCGCAGATTCGCGGAGCTTCCCAGGAAGAATGCGTATGGGGGCATTGGGGCACGAGGAGGAAGAAATCCCGTTTTTTCCGACCGACCAGAGAGGTGATAATATGGTGAAGGTGTCCGATTTGATTGATGTTGTCATCGCCACATTCCCCGACTCCGTGCAGCCAGACGACCATCGGATACTTTTTGCCTTTTTTGAAAGAGGTGGGTGTGTGGAGTCGGAAGTGGATCGGGCTGTTTTTATAATCGCCGCCGGTATAACGCAACACCATGTGCCGGAACAGCGGGACCATGGCCGGATGGACCACGATTCCTGCCTTGTTTGATCGGGGCGGAAGCTTGGCGATCGTTTCGAGTTGTTCGAGCGTGAGTTTCTCGGGCGATTTGGTTTTGATATAAGGTAAACTCTCGATGAGCTTTTTGGTCGCGGCCGGTTCTTCCGGGATTTCAGTGAGTTCGCCCGATTGAGTAAGTGTGGCCGAATTCTCAACCAGCACTCCAGAGGATGCGTCGTTCGGTCCGACGATCAGAGGCATTTCAACCGGTTTTGTAGGCAATACGCTTTGTTGTGCAACCGTTGGCGTCACCGCCAGAACGGAGACGACGGAAATGACCAGGCAGATGCCCCAAGTTTTCATAAGAAGGCGATTCATGACCTCTACTCCTTGTGTGAAACGGATTGAAAAAGAAAAAACATCTCCACGTTTTTTGCTTGCAAGGGTTAACCGAACCGGAACCAGAAAGAATGAGAATCATATCCCTGCAAGCCCTCGAATTTGAAACAAAATGTTCAAAGAATAACTGCATAATACCGCAGACGGCCCCCGATGGCAATCTCTTATTTCTTGATTTCGATATATTCAATGATCCTTATACGGGATTTTGGGGCCGCCGGTTCGTTGGCAATGCAAGCCCAGATAGAAAACGGAACGATCTGACACGATTTTTTGAGAAAGAAAGGGGGGGGTTGGTCGATCTTTTTGGAGTGCGGTGACTTGTCACCGCTTTCTTTCTCAAACCACGGT
>JASFHG010000199.1:0-6978 GCA_050123355.1 Planctomycetia bacterium | reverse complement strand
ATAGAGCGGGTCTTTCTGCCGGTTGGCGAGTGCAATTCGCCCTTCTTTTTCGCCGAAGAGGGTCGGTCGAGGTGTTTCGTCTTCCGGCCGTTTGTAGTATTCACTTCGGACGTAGATCATGTCGGCAAAGTCGACCAGACCGATTTGGCGGTTGACCGTCAGGATCCATTCGCGCCAGGCTTCGTCATAGATGGGGTCCTGGGAGGCCGCTAGCAGGCCGTGGTCGTAGCTGATCCGGTTGCGGCAAAGGCTTTCGAACTGGAAGAGAAAGATTCCCTGTCGTGTCGGTTCGGTGGCTCGATACTCGGCATCTTTTTCAAGCACTTCCAAGGCGATCCGAAAATCGAATTTGCCTGCCTCGTTTTCAGCCTCTTCGATCAGATAGGCCTGAAACGGGGTGAAGTAGTGTGAGATGTGCCGCATGGCCGTGGCGAACCCGCCGGTATGGACAAGCTCCTGGGCCATGAACTCCAGGGCCATCGGCAGCTTGGTCGTCGCGAGGATTTCTTGTCGGATCGCGACCAGCAGGTCTTGGGTAGACATCTCCTGCTGCATCCGCTCGCGGAGCGTACGGAAGAAGTAGGCCTGTTCGATATATTCTTCACGGTCCATCAACATGATGCTTATCATACCCTGTTTGGAAGTACTTGCCTATCTGGAGGGTCTGGCTAGGATCCATTGTAGCACGAAAGTAGGTTTTTGTGGCCCTTGGCTGGACGAAATATGCTACGTTTGAGGGGAGGTTCGCCCGTCCTGTCGTACGCGGCGGGATTGGAGAAAGCCCGAACCAAGCAACCCAAAACCCATCGCTACAATCCGCACAATCGATGAAAAGATACCTGATCCTATCCATGATCGTTCTCGCTGCCCTGCTCGGCTGGGTATGCCCGCCGGCGTGTGCTGCAAGCGGCGGTCAGCTCGTCCTGACGGTGGTCGACCAGAAGACCAAGCGGCCGATCTCGTGCCGTCTGCACCTCTATAAGGGCGTTAAACAGCAGGTTCGGCGTGTGAAGGGGTTTCCCTTCTGGGAGGACCATATGGCGATCCCCGGCAATATAAAGCTGAGGCTGCCGAACGGGATTTATTACTTCGAGATCGAGCGGGGGCTAGAATACCTCCACCAAAGGGGGCATTTCAAAATCGAGAATTTTGCCGACGATGTCAAAACGGTCGAGCTGCGTCGGTTTGTTGATATGTCGGAGAACGGTTGGTGGTCGGGCGACTTCGAGGTACGCCGGCCGGTCAAGGATATCGAGCTGGTCATGTCGGCTGACGATTTACATGTGGCGATGTTGCTCCCCGACGCTCGTACTCGGCGGCGGGCAGCTTCGTCAAAAAAGGCCCGGAGCAAAAGTTCCAAGAATACCGAAGCGGCCACAATGCCGGTCCGGTTCGATAAGGACCGATTTTACTCGACCGACGTTTTCGAGACCGTTTGGCCGGGGACGACGCTTTATTGTTTCAACGGCAATAAGGCACTGGGCGATCTCAAACTCGACGCCGGCCGACTGCTGAACGAAGAGCAGCTTCCTCTGGAGCGGTTGAAAACATTGCATGGAGATTCGGAAGGTTGGGTCGACGTGTCGCGGCCGTACTGGTGGGACTTGCCGGTCTTGGTCGCCGAAGGGTTGGTCAACTCGGTCGAGGTCGCTCATTCTGGCTTCGGCCGTAAAGTGGTGGTCGGGACCGAGAAGCCGGGCCGCGTGAGGCCGCGAGACCTTTATCCGGGCAAGGAAGGCCTGCCGCGTTGGACCCAGGACATCTATTTCAAGCTGGTCGATGCCGGTTTTCGTATTCCGCCGTCGGCCGGAAGCGGGACCGGTCAGGCCCCGAACCCGATCGGTTATAATCGGATGTACGTCCATGTCGATGGCCCGATGAGTTACGAAAAATGGTGGGCTGGGCTGCGGGCCGGGCGGGTCACGGTCACCAATGGCCCCTTGCTCCGACCGTCCGTCGAGGGTCATCCGCCCGGCTATACGTTCCAGGGGCCTGAGGGGGAACCGATTGAGTTGCAGATCGACCTGACCCTGTCCACGCGAGATAAAATTTCTTACCTCGAGATCATCAAGAATGGCAAGGCGGAGCAGATCATTCCGCTTGCCGAGTATGCGAAGACAGGCCGGCTGCCGAAGTTGCGTTTCGAGGAAAGTGGTTGGTTTTTGGTCCGGGCGGTTTGCGATTTGGAGAAAAACTATCGCTTTGCCATGACCGCTCCTTATTACGTTCAAATTGGCTACAAGCAGCGAGTTAGTCGCAAGAGCGTCCAGTTCTTTGTCGACTGGATCGATGAACGGATCGAGCAGCTACAGAGCGAGGGCAAACCCGAAGACCTCGAAGTCTATCAACGTGCCAAGAAATTCTGGGAAGATCTTGCAAAGAAAGCCACGGCCGATTGAGGCGTAAGATAACCTCTACTCGTTCGTCGTGAGGCCTTTGTATTCTTGCGGCTTGGCACGGTCACTGCGTCGAGCACTACGACAGAGGACCAGCAGGCCGAGCACGATGCCCAAGCCGACGATGAAGTAGCCCATGAGCCACAGGTTGGTCGCTCCATCTTCTTTTGCAGCAGATTTGTTTGTGTCCTGGGCCAGTGCGAGTCCGTGAATGCTGAGGAAAACGCACAGAACGCTTGTGTAAAACGCCAGTTTCGTGAAGATGGTTTTCAGTGTTTGCATGGGACCCGCTGTTCCTGTAAGTTTCGAGTGCTCAATAGAGTTCTCTATTATAGCTCCATACCCCCCTAAGCAAAACCCCCTCGCGTGGAGGGGGCTATTTGAGGTTCTTCACATATCCAAATCCAAGCCGAAATTGAGTTTTTTGATAGGTGCTTCCGCACCGCTGGAGCAGTCAATTAGAATAATGAGCATTAACCCCAAGCCGAAATTGAGACGCAGTCTCTATTTCGGGTCGAAATATTCTTCCCCTTACACTCCCACCAGCTCCTTCTTCCGCTCGGCGATCACTTCTCGCTCGATGCTCGGCGGAAGCCGACGATAGCGGGCAAACTCCATGGTAAACGTCCCTTGGCCCTGGGTCATGCTTCGCAGGTCGGTCGAGTAGCCAAACGTCTCGGCCAGCGGGATTTCGCCCTCGATGCGAGCGGTGACGCCTTCGACCGAGGTGGCAACGACCATGCCGCGTCGTGCGGTCAGATCACCCACGGCGGTTCCTTGGAACTCGGTGGGGCACTCGATCTCGATCTTCATGACCGGCTCGAGCAGGACCGGCTTGGCCTTGGAGAACATTTCTCGCATCGTTGTCGCGGCGACCGTCTGGAACGCCATCTCGGAGCTGTCGACCTCGTGGTAGGAACCGTCGTCGAGGTGGACCTGGAGTCCGACGACCGGGAAGCCGGCGATCGGGCCCTTTTGGAGATGTTTGCGGAAACCTTTTTCGACCGCCGGGATATATTGCTTGGGGATTCGGCCGCCGACGACATGTTCCTCGAACTGGAACGCGGCCTCTTCCGACTCGTCTTCGACCTCGACCGGGCCCATTCGGCCGACGATATGAGCGTACTGGCCAGAGCCACCGGTCTGTTTCTTGTGCTTGACGTTGAACTTGCATTCCTGTGTCGGAGCCTCGCGGTAGTTTACTTTCGGCGCACCGACCTCGACGTCGACGTTGAACTCACGCTGGATTCGTTGGACGTAGACTTCCAGGTGGAGCTCGCCCATCCCGGCCATGATTGTCTCGCCCGACTCTTGGTCGGTGGAGACTTGGAGCGTCGGGTCTTCCTTGCGGAAACGGTGCAACGCCTTGCCGAGCCGATCGGCACCATCGCGAGCGGTCGGGCGGATCGCCACTTTGATGACCGGCTCCGGCACGAACATGTTTTGCAGCGTGCAGTACGGATAGGACGAGGCGTAGGTGTCGCCGCTTGCACAGTCGACCCCGAGTACGGCCACGATGTCGCCTGCCTGGGCCGTATCGACCTCTTCACGCTCGTCGGCATGCATCCGGACGATCCGGCTGAATCGTTCTTTCTTGCCGGTCCGTTGGTTGTAGAGCGTGTCCCCCTTGTTGAACTGGCCTTGATAGATTCGCATGAAGGTCAGGGCACCGTACGGATCTTCGACGATCTTGAACGCCATCGCGACGCACGGGTCGTCGACGTTGGTCGTCAACGGCATCTTCTTCTCGACGTCTCCCTTTTCGTAGGCGACCGTCTCCGATTCCAGCGGCGAGGGCAGATATCGTACGATCGCGTCCAGCAGGGTCTGGATGCCTTTGTTTCGGTAAGCCGTGCCCATGAAGACCGGCGTAAGCAACTGGCGGTGGACCGCCTTTTGGGTCACGTTGTGGATCAACTCGACCGGCACTTCTTCTTCGGACAGCAACAGCTCCATAAGCTCGTCGCTGTACATGGCGAGCGATTCGAGCATGTGCATACGGGCATGTTCCACTTCGTCGGCCATCGATTCGGGGATTGCCGTTTCACGGACCGTCTCGCCGTTGTCGCCGTCGAAGTAGATCGCCTTTTGAGTGATCAGGTCGGCGATTCCTTCGAAGTCGGCTTCTTTTCCGATCGGCAATTGCATCATGACCGCGTCGCAGCCGAGCTTTTCCTTCAGTTGGGCCGTCACTTTGGCCGGATCGGCACCGGTTCGGTCCATTTTGTTGATGAACGCGAGCCGCGGGACGCCGTAGCGTCGCATCTGGCGGTCGATCGTCAGTGATTGGGCCTGGACACCGCCGACCGCGCAGAGGACGAGGACCGCGCCGTCGAGCACGCGGAGACTCCGCTCCACTTCGACCGTGAAGTCGACGTGGCCCGGCGTGTCGATCAGGTTGATTGTCGCCTCGTTCCAATCGACGGTCGTCGCGGCGCTGGTGATCGTGATTCCACGCTCTTTTTCGAGCTCCATGTGGTCCATGGTTGCCCCTTCGCCACGCACCTCCTGCATCCGGTGGATACGGCCGGCGTAGTAAAGGATCCGCTCGCTGAGGGTCGTCTTGCCCGAGTCGATGTGCGCGGAGATGCCGATGTTTCGTAAGTTTGCTTGTTTCATACTACTTCAGTCACAAAATTTGTCTTCAGGTTCGCTCAAAACGCACCGGTGCGTTTTCAAGCGGATCTTATGGTATACGCTTCACGTTGCCGTTTAATTGGCGACGGATTTGAGTTTCACGAAAGATGGTCGTGTCCTGCGAGCGTCGCAAGGTAGGGTTCCCCCCAAGTGACCGGGGAGAATGACACGAAAACTCGCTATCTTAGTCGAAGCGGTGGCGAATTTCCAGCGGATTCCATGAGATTTCGGCAGAATTTCCGAAAACCTGTGGTTTTTCTGCGATAAATAGGCTTTTTTAAGCTTATTTTTTCGACCAATCACGCCGGCCGCGGGAACTGGGGATGTTCATCGCCTTGCGGTATTTCGTGACCGTGCGGCGGGCAACCTCGAGACCGTGCTTCGCGAGTTCCGTGACCAGGGCGTCGTCGCTGAGCGGTTTTTTCTTGTCCTCCGAGTCGATCAGCTCCTTGAGCTTCATGCGGATCGCGTCCCAGGTTACTTCCTCGCCATCGCTGCTGGTGGTGCCGGCGACGAAGAAGCGGCGTAACGGGAAGATGCCACGCGGGGTTTGGATCCATTTGTCGTCGACCGCACGCGAGACGGTCGTGACGTGGATTCCCACGCGATCGGCGATCTGTTGCATTTTGAGCGGTTCGATCGCCTCGGGGCCCTTGTCGAGGAAGCTGCGTTGATGGTCGACGATCGCTTGGGAGACCTTGGTCAGCGTGCTGCGTCGTTGCAGGATCGCGTCGATCAGCCACTGGGCCGAATTGATGCGGTGTTTGATATACTCGCGGTCTTTCGCGGTGGTCTTGGGGTCCATCAGCATCCGCCGGTACGTGGGGCTGATGTAAAGGGAAGGGATATCCTCTTCCTCGAGGCGGACTTCATACTCGCCGTTATCATTTTGCTCCACGTAGACGTCGGGCGTCACGTTCGGAGCGAGCGTTTCTTGAAAAATCGCGCCCGGCTTCGGGTTGAGCTTGCGCAGCGATTCCAAAACCTCTTGGATCAACTCCAGCGTGTAGCCGGTCTCTTTGACCACATGCGGCAGGCGGTTGTGCTCGATGTCTTCGAGATGGTCGGATATCAGCTTTTCCAACTCTTCATAGTGTTCCATCTCGGGCGTGAGTTGGAGCAAGAGACACTCGCGCAGATCGCGGGCACCGATGCCCATCGGATCGAGTTTCTGTACCAGACCGAGCACCTCGTATGCTTTGTGGACCTCTTCTTCGGTGGCGTCCATTCCGAGCAGATCTTCGATTGAGGTTTGGAGGTAGCCGTTGGAGTCCAGATTGTAAATGATCCGGTCGGCCAGGCGGCGCGAGGCTTCCGGCATGTCGAACCAGCTGAGCTGATCGTGCAGATAGTCTTCGAGCGTCTGCGGCCGGGCCGTCATGTTGGCCATCGCGTCGAGTTTGCGCTGGCCGGCCTCTTCCAACGCGGCGCTGCTGGGGCGGGAGCGTTCTTCGAACGTGTCGGGCCACTGCTCGTCCATGTCGACCAGTCGCTCGAAGTCGTCTTCGTTATTCTGCGTCTCGTCGATGACCAGCTCTCGCTCTTCGACGGTCGGCGCGTCGGGCGATTCGAGATCGACCGGCTCGTCGGAGGTCTCCGGTTCCTCTTGTTGGATTTCGAGTACCGGATTTTCCTGGAGTTCTTGATCGATCCGCTCCTGAAGCGCAAGAACCGGTAGCTGGAGCACCTCCATCGACTGGATCATCCTCGGTGCCAGGACCTGTTTTTGTACTTGTTTCAGTTCTTGTCCAAACGAAAGACGCATCGTAAAGTTTTCAGTGTTCGGTGTTCAGTGTTCGGTGTTCAGTGTTCAGTTTACTTTGCTTCAGCGGTAAGAGCTAAAAATCTTGTCGCCTTGATAGGGCGTCGGAGAGCATTTCTTTGTTGGCATACTCCAAAACGCTTCCGGTGGTGATGCCTCGGGCGAGGCGGGTTATTTTGATCG
>JASFHG010000198.1:0-6979 GCA_050123355.1 Planctomycetia bacterium | reverse complement strand
CCGTCAAAACAGCAGCCGTTGCTACCAAAATAGCCAAAATTCGGGCGGGAATCGGTTTCTTTGCCATCTATGCCACTTCAGGGGGGTCGTTTTGCCGTTAAAGTCAACCTTATTTTATTGATTTTGACAATCGTTAGGGGTTATGTCAATGGTGTTCGAAGAACCGGGCGACCGACCGCTGCTCCATGCTTGACGAAATCGTGGCTTTAACCAGAATGGAAGAAAGGAGAGGCTATATCTATGCACAAAACAACTTCAACCGGACGGCCCGTCCATTTTCCCCATAAACTCTCGCTCCTCTGCGGAGCGTTTTTCGTCATCCTCCTGATTCAGGCGACCTGCCTGACACCCTCGCTGTGCGCGACGGAGTTTCTCTTCAAAGACGGACGGATACTTCGCGGCTCCCTCGCGGTCACGACCGGAGTCGAAGAACCTCCGAAACCGCTCCAGCAAGGCCATTGGCAACCGATCCTCTGTGTCGACGACCAACTCCGGCGGGTCTTCTTTTCCAAGCGACTTTTGAAGCCGGATGGAGTCCTCGACGATGCCGAGATCAATCCGCTCGAAAAATTTCGCATCTGGCAAAAGCCGAAACGTGAAGGGGGTGAAGTGGTTTGGGTCGGCCCGATCTCGAAGACCACGAAATTCGACAAGTTCGGGCGACGTACTCTCACGATCCGCGGTTTGAAAGGGCCGGTCGACGTGCATCAAGGAATCACCACCCTGACTCCCCATTGGGCACAAGTCGAGGGAATCTCGCACGTATGGGACATGCGCGTCTCGCCCGCCTCGATCCCCGGCGATACGCTTTACGAAATCTTGAAGCATCAACCACACTCGAGTGACATCGACCATCACAAAAAGATCGCCCGGTTCTTCATCCAGATGGAACGCTATGAAGATGCTCTGAAAATTCTGGAGCAGTTGATCGCCGATCACCCCGACATTCGCGAAGATATCGAACGCTCCATCACGCAGCTCCGCCGTTTCAGCACACAACGCCTGCTGCGCGAGCTCAAATTGCGTTCCGACGCCGGACAACACCAGTTGGTCTGGGAGCTGCTCAATAAGTTCGACAAGGAATTTCCCATCGAATCGCTTCCGGGCGACGTCGTTCAGGAAGTGCGGGAGATGATCGCTTCGAATCAAAAATCGTTCATGCTCCGCAAGCAACTCTTGGAGCAATATGATCTCTTGGTCGAAAAGGTAAGCGGCGAAGAAAACCAAAAAACGCTGAAAGAGATCGGCAAAGAGCTGAAAACCGAACTCAACCAAAACACGCTTCAACGTCTGGCCGCGTTTCGTTTGGCGATTTCGGATACGGAGATGGCCCCCAGCGAAAAAGTGGCTCTGGCCGCGACAGGCTGGATCTTGGGCAGTAACGGTGCCGTGGCCGACTTGACCAAGGCGATCTCGGTCTACCAAGCTCGCGAGATGATCCATCAGTATCTTGTCGAAGAGGACGAAAAGAAGCGGCTGAAGCTGCTGGAATCGTTCTCCTCGGAACAAGCGGCGACTCCCAAGCTGGTCGATCAGATCCTCAAACACATGAAGCCGCCGGTCACTTCGGAACCGGTGGAAGGCAAGCCGGGCTACTTCGAGTTGGTAATCGAGGGTCACGAAAAAACCACGAACATCCCCAAAATCCCTTACGTGGTCCAGCTCCCGCCCGAATACGACCCGCACAAAACCTATCCCACCATCCTCGCACTTCACGACGCCGGGTCGACGCCCGAAGACGAAATCGTCTGGTGGGCCGGACCTTGGAACAAAAAGGGTATGCGACACGGTCAGGCAACCCGCCATGGCTACATCGTCATCGCGCCCGCCTGGATCCCCGACGATCAAAAGAAATATGAATATTCCGCAGCAGCCCACGCGGCCGTGATGTGGTCATTGCGAGATGCGATGCGACGATTTTCGATCGACACGGATCGGGTCTTCCTGACCGGCCACGCGGTCGGTGGCGAGGCGGCCTGGGACATCGGGCTTGCCCACCCGGGCCTTTGGGCCGGTGTGATCCCGATCTCCATGCGAGGGGATCGCTATATCCGCCACTACTGGGAAAACGCCAAGCTGGTCCCGTTTTACTTCCTCGGCGGCCAACTCGACGGTAACTGGATGGACGACAACTCGCAACAGTTCAACCGCTATATCAAACGAGGGTATAACTCAACGATCGTCGAATATCGCGGCCGTGGCCACGAAAACTTCTACGAAGACATCCTGAACCTCTTCGATTGGATGTCGCACTTCAAACGAGACTTCTATCCTCGCGAGATCAAGTGCGTCTCGATGCGGCCGTGGGATAATTATTTCTGGTGGGTCGAGCTCGACGGGATGCCGGAGGCGACGATGATCAGACCCGATAAATGGGCCACCCAACGCAACATGGTCCCGATGCGAACCGAGGCAAGGATCCTGCCGAGCAACGGCATTATCGTGAAGACCGGTGCCGACGAAACGACCGTCTGGCTCTCGCCCCAGATGATAGATTTCAGCCTCCCCTGCATGATCACCGTCAACGGCAAACGGCTCACCCGCCGAAACCAGACGATCACGCCCGACGTCAAGGTCATGCTCGAAGACGCCCGAACCCGCTGCAACCGTCAACAAGTCTTCTGGGCCAAAGTCGAAACGGAATAGAAAAAAACGATTTGCGATGGAACCTCTTCGATCTTTTCGTGTCTGAAATATCTAGATACATAATTCTACACCTCAAACCGAAATTGGGTTTTTTGGATGGTGCTTCCGCACCCTGGAAATAATAAGCATTACTATCCCAAAACACCTCAAGCCGAAATTGGGCCGCGAAGCGTGCCCTATTTTGGTTCCGAAACAAGAACAAGAATGAAGGAATCGTCTCATGACACAACCCTGTCTGGGTGACCTGGAACCGATCAACGACTTTTGCTGGCGGATCCCCAAAAACGAAGCGACCGGGATGCGGGTTGAAGGCCGAATCTTCCTGAACCGGACCCTGCTCGAACAGGCTCAGGCCGACAAAGCACCGCAACAGGTGGCCAACGTCGCTTGCCTGCCCGGCATCCAAATGGCCTCGCTCGCGATGCCCGACATCCACTGGGGATACGGGTTCCCGATCGGCGGCGTAGCGGCAACCGATCCGGACGAAGGCGGTGTCGTCTCGCCCGGCGGTGTCGGCTACGACATCAACTGCGGCGTACGGCTGGTCCGCTCGAACTTAAACGCCGAGGAGGTCCGCCCCCAAATCGATCCGTTGATGGACGCCCTCTACAAAAAAATTCCGGCCGGGGTCGGGAAGAGCGGCCCGTATAAATTCCACGGCAAGGACATGCTCGGGCTGCTGAACCGTGGCGTAAAGCACCTGCTCAAAAAGGGCCTCGCGACCGAGTCGGACGCCGAACACACCGAAGCACGCGGCCGGCTGGCATGGTCGGACGTCGACGTCCTGAGCCAGAAAGCGTTGAAACGCGGCGAAGACCAGTGCGGCACGCTCGGCGCGGGAAACCACTTCCTCGAAGTCCAGATCGTCGACCAAATCCACGATGAGGAAGCGGCCGAAGCGATGGGCCTGGCCCAGGGAGCGGTCTGCTTCATGATCCACTCCGGCTCGCGAGGGCTCGGCTATCAGGTCTGCGACGATGCGCTGCGCATGCTGCGAGGGGTACCGGCCAAGTACGGTATCGAGCTTCCCGACCGACAGCTCGCCTGTGCGCCGCTTGAAAGCGCTGAGGGAGAAGCCTATCTCGGCGGGATGGCCGCCGCGGCAAACTATGCCTGGGCGAACCGCCAGCTACTCATGTGGCAACTGCGAGAGATCGTCGGCTCATTCTTCGGACAAAGCTGGGAGTCGCTCGACATGGAGCTGGTCTACGACGTGGCACATAACATCGCGAAATTCGAAGACCACACGGTCGACGGTCGCGAAAAAACGCTCTGCGTCCATCGCAAGGGTGCCACCCGCGCGTTCCCGGCCGGCCATCCCGAACTGCCCGAGCGTTACCGAGCGATCGGCCAGCCGGTGATCATCCCCGGCGACATGGGCCGCGAGAGTTGGGTCCTGACCGGCCAACCGGCTTCGATGGAACTTTCCTTCGGAAGCAGCTGTCACGGTGCCGGTCGCGTAATGAGTCGCACGGCGGCAATCAAAGCGTCCAAAGGTCGTCGTATCGAGCAAGAGTTGGCGGATCGAGGCGTAACGGCCCGATGTCGGCACTGGAAAGGCCTGGCCGAAGAGCAGCCCGAGGCGTACAAAGACGTCAGCCAAGTGGTCGAGACCGTCCATCAGGCCGGTTTGGCGAAAAAAGCGGTTCGCCTGCGCCCGATCGGCGTGGTGAAGGGGTAAAAAACTCTATCGTGGACAAAATTCTGTTAGCCCGGTCGCCTGCGGCCGGAAATGCCACGAAATCCGGTCGCAGGCGGTCGGGCTAACATCTCTCTGCGCAAAAAAACAGCCCCGAAGGAACCCCGTCCGCCAATTACAGAGCCCTCCGGGACTGGATCTAGTACTCAATTACACGTCATTTTCAGTGCTTTTGCTGTCGGACTGACTCAATGACTGCCCGACGAGTCATGAAGGTGAAATGTAACCGAATACCACCTTATCCAATTCTAGGAACCGTGATTGGCTACCCATCTACTTTTCTTTCCGATAATATTTTGGAAATCGTTGTCCGCAAGAAAACTTCCCCGCCAAAAGAAGCATTCCTGCCGCAAGCCGGACCAAAACCCGGAAAAAACAGGGACCAAACGCGGCACTAAAATTGACAGTTACTTATGTTTGTTTTATGTCTCCCCTGTGACATACCACTAAAAAGTGTCATACGCTATGGACAAAACCAATCGCGATACGATATGATGAGGTCAGGTGAGCAATCGCTCACGGATCACGCCCCATTGGTTTGGTTGTGATAAGTAGAGCCCGCTTCTACGACAAACGTCGAGCTTGCTCTTCTTTTGTATATAAGTCAGCCCCGAAGGAACTCCGTCCGCCAATTACAGAGCCCTCCGGGACTGGATCTATTTCATAATTCAAGTTGGTCACGTTTACCCAAGCCTTCTTCTGCCACGACGCAAGACCGAGCTCGGCAAGCTGGACCCCCTTCGCACCCTCCAGGAGTCCCCACTGGAACGGGCTGCCTGTGATTATATGCTTGAGGAACATTTCCCACTGGACCTTAAACGCATTGTCATACTGTATCTTGTCCGGCACCAGTTCCCAATTCTCATAAAAATCGATCGGCTGCGCGATATCCGGATTCCAAACCGGCTTGGGAGTCATCGCGTCGGACTGAACGCGACACTCACGTAAACCGGCAATCGCCGAGCCCTTGGTGCCATCGATTTGAATGGTCAAAAGGTCATCCCGCCGCACCCGAGTGCACCAGGATGAATTGAATTGGAGCGTCACCCCGTTTTTCAACAGGAAGATGCCATAGGCCGAGTCGTCGGCCGTGCAGGTATACTCGTTACCGTTCTCGTCAACACGGCGATCGATATCGACCGAGCCGTGGGCCACCACCGAATCGATCTCGCCGAACAGGTTGTCGATCAAATATCGCCAGTGGCAGAACATGTCGATCATGATGCTGCCGCCGTCTTCCTTACGATAGTTCCAGCTTGGACGTTGGCATTCTTGGCGTTTTCCGTCGAACACCCAGTAGCCGAAATCACCCCGGGCGGAAAGGATCTGGCCGAAGAACCCTTCGTCGATCAAGGCCTTCAACTTCCGCAGACCGGGCAACCAAAGCTTATCCTGGACCACGCCGTGCTTGACGCCGGCCGCCTCGGCCAGGGAGTAAAGTTGCATCGCCTCGTCCAATGTGGTCGCGATCGGCTTCTCGACATAAACGTCCTTACCGGCCGCGATCGCCTTCTTTACGTTGGCAAAGCGAAGCTTCGTACACAAGGCATCGAAATAAACCGGATAGCCATCGTCCGACATCACCCCATCAAGATCCGTCGTCCAATTGGCAACATTATTTGCCTCGGCCAACTCGCGAAGCTTGCTTTCGTTTCGGCCCACCAAAATCGGGTCAGGCATGATCGTTTCGTCGTCGCCGATGGCAACGCCGCCCTGATCACGAATCGCGAGAATCGAACGGATCAGGTGCTGATTCGTTCCCATGCGTCCCGTAACGCCGTTCATGATGATCCCGATACGATGTTCTTTCATGTTATCCTTTTCGCCTTCTCTATTCTCTATGCCATCATTCCGTTTCATACCCATTGTAGGTATGCTGTTTTTATCTTTTCCAGGAACTCGTCCTGGTCCATGCTCCAATATCGATGGGAAAAGATTTCGACCTCGTTGAAGCCGTCAAAACCATTTTCCTCGACCCAACCTCGGATCTGGCGGATGTCGATGCATCCTTCGCCCATCAACCCTCGATCGTTGAGCATGTCCTCGGTGGGCGATCGCCAGTCACACACGTGGAATGCAAAAATCCGTCCTGCCCCGCCACAACGCCGGATTTCCTGCTGCAACCGAGGATCCCACCACAAGTGATACACATCGACCGCCACGCCGACATGGGAGGAGTCGATCGCATCACACATATCGTTGGCCGTCGTCATATCGTTGACGGCGGACCGTTCGGCCGCGTACATCGGATGCAACGGCTCGATCGCCAGCTTGACCCCGGCCTGTTTGGCCCGATCCAGAACGGCAACGATTCCGTCTTGGATCTGTTTTCGCGACTCGGTCAACGGCTGATTCGGATCGGCCCCGCAAACCAGGACGATAAGGGGAGCACCGAGTGCTTCCGCCTCATCGATCGCACGCAAGTTATCGTCGATCGCCGCTTGACGACCGAGGGCATCGATCGCGGGAAAAAAGCCACCTCGACAAAGGGAGACCACTTCCAACCCGGCCTCGCGGATTCGCCGGCCGGTCGCCGCGATGTCACGACCTTCGAGCCACTGCCGCCAGGCGGTAACTCCTTGGACTCCGGCTGCTGCGTAACGGTCCACCGCTTCTTCAATCGACCAGGGCTTG
>JASFHG010000197.1:0-6987 GCA_050123355.1 Planctomycetia bacterium | reverse complement strand
CAAATATCTGATCAACATAAGTGACAAGGCCATTGGCATGGATCGTGCCGATGCCTGTCAATTGATCAGGACTCGAATAAGTAATTCCACCGGTCGATAGAGTTCCGGCGTCAAAATGGATGGTTCCGACTCCATCGGTATAATAGCCGATACGGGTCTGGCCTGTGATGCTCATGGTAGCGCTGTCGACGATATTCAACTCGCCTGTGCTCTTGGCACCGACGTAGAGTTCGTTACAGTTCCATGCGGAACCACTACCCTGAATGGTCGCCGTACCGTCAGAACCAGTTTCTTCGCCAAGATAAGCTCTGTTGCTTTCCACCACGGCACCGTTTTGGATAGTCAATTCACCGGTTCCCTCGGCGCCAACTGATAGCAAATCACTGTTGGTCCAAGTGGAACCAGCATCGGTAAGTGTAACCGTTCCGTGTGAACCGGCCCAAACACCGATCTCGACAAAAAGCCCCCCCTCAACGGCGCCACCATCGGAAACATTGAGTTGTCCATTATTAATGTCCCCGACATAGAAAAATTTATCCACTGACAATTTGGAATCGTTGCCGGAAACGTTTACGATGCCATCGGAATCAGATGAGTTGCCAATGTGAATGTTACGATTGACCACTTTTCCCGCATTGTCGATATTGAGTTCACCAAAACCGGCATGACCAACAAGAAGCTGATCAACATCCCACAAAGAACCGCTGCCAGAAACATTGGCGACTCCGGTCGAACCGGCTTGATAACCAATCGAGCCCAAACTGCTCTTCACGTAACCGCCATCGAGAATGTTCAACTCGCCAGCCCCTGCCTCACCTACCGATAAACGGGGTGTTTCTGCATAGGGTAACTCGAGCAACCACGAACCACCGCCCGTCACGGTCGCGGTTCCCGTTACGCCCGGGTTGCAGGCAATCTGACATAAATGTGCCGAGACGGTACTATCGCCATCGATCACCAGAGTGCCGTCGGACGTATTGCCCACATAGGAAAAATCGACCGTGTAAGGGTCGGTATCGCCCGTGATGGTGACGGCGGCTTGGGCCGAAATGAGGAGAAGAAAAACGATGATGGGGAAGAGTTGAAAAGGTTTTTTCATGGTCAATGCCCTCTGTTTTTAGGAAGAAATTTTTCCTCCACCTATGCTGAATTATTTCTATGCTGAGTTATTTTAACGACTTGAAAAAATAACACAACAGTTGGCTTAAAAGACAATTTCTTCAACTAAATAATTAAAATTGAGGCCTAAAGACTTTTGGGATAAGCAAACAGGGAGTTGCGGACCTTAGAAAATTACGAACTCTAGGAAAAACAAAAAGGGGGGATGGCTTTAGTTCTGACACATCCCTTTAGTTGTCTTTGTAGCGACAAAACTGATCAGCCCCATACCGTTCAGGCCATCATTTTGTGGCACGCTTTATAAACGTGCCCCAACATCCGACCGCCAAGCCAAGCATGACCAACAACAGAATGCTCGTCGGTTCCGGCACGCTGGTCGCTCCCGTCCCGGCCTGCCAGTTGCCGGCGAGGATCGTCGCGTCGGAGGCGTTGACGTAACCGTCGCCGTTAAAATCGCCCATCAACCACGACGCCCCAGGCCCGGCCTGCCAGTTGCCGGCAAGGATCGTCGCATCGGACGCGTCCACTTGACCATCGAAGTTCGCATCGCCCGCGGGCGGCTCGATCGCCGTCACGGTCAGCAATGTATATCCGTCCAGGTCGCCACCGTCGTTGATATATGCCAGCGTATAATCGGTCCCCGCCGTTGCGGTCGTCAATAAATTCCAATCGGCAACCGCCGGATCCCACCATCGGATCGTATCGGTTCCTTGGACCAGTCCGAGGAACGAAGTGAGAGAATCGTCCACGTCGCCTGCGATGGCAAGCACGCCGCCGTCGGACATATTGATGAAACTGTTTCCTCGGTTATTGTTGTCGATCGTCAGAATTTCGCCGACGGTGACCAGCCCGCCGTTTTGGATCGTAAGGAGCCCGTCTCCCTCATTGCCCACAAAGAGGCTGTTTTCATTGATCCATGTCGAACCGAGACCGTCGATCGTGACCGTGCCGTTTCCGGAGGACTTATAGCCGAGATTGCTATCACCGAACGTGTTGTTGCTGTGGGCGGTTGCTCCGTTGAGAACGTGAAGCGTGCCACTGCCGGCATAGCCGACGAAGAGCCGGTTGCCTCTCAAGGTGGAGCCGGCGCCGTCGACCGTGAGGATGTTGTGCAAGACGGAGCCAAGACCGATATAGGTATCGTAGGCTTCGACAAGCCCTTGATTGGTGATATCGAGTGTACCGTTGCCATGAGAACCAATGTAGATCGTATTGTTGCTCCAAATCGAGCCGTCGCCGTCGACGATGGCCGAGCCCGATGAACCTATCCTGAAACCGATCATGCTGGCTGACGTATTATTGATGGCCCCGCCGCCCGTGATATTCAGTGTGCCGGTGCCGTAATAACCGATACTGAAATTGTTGTCGATCGTAAAAAGCGAGTTCTCGCCGGTGATCGTAAATGTTCCCGTCGCACCAGAAGTGTTTCCGACGTAACACCGGTGGGAAGCGAGACTGCTCCCGCCGTTGATCTCGACGGAGCCGGTCGCGGTGTCGCCGATATAGCTCTCCACGGTAATGCCCCAGTCGTTCGGGTTGCTCGGCTGGACATCGCCTTGAATGTCAACGTCCGCTCGGGCCGGCGAAAGAACACCCAGCGCAAAGAAAGAAAAAAGAAAAACCAAACCAATACGTCCATAGATACTTGATTGTCTCATTGCCATACCCTGCTCTTGTAATTTTATAGGGAAATTAGAAGTAACCTGCCAATCAGAACGAAGAAAAGCATCCGTCTTGTTACGCTATACGGTTCCTCTCCGAGAAAGGTTCAATCTGCGTCAAATTTACAGAAAGATCAAGCGTTTTGACAGAAAAATCAACACGCGCATAAACCGCGCACAAAAAAGTGCAGATTGAAAGCAGAAACCGATTTGGCAGGCTGTTAGCCCGGTCGCGTGCGACCGGTTTTGCACGAGAAAATGCCCGCCGCAACCATAAATAGAAGAACCGCAAGCAAAGCAAACGTCGACGGCTCCGGCACACTGGTTGCCCCCGTGGCCTGCCAGTTCCCGGCGAGGATCGTTGCGTCGGAGGCGTTGACGTAACCGTCGCCGTTGAAATCGCCCATCAACCACGACGCCCCAGGCCCGGCCTGCCAGTTGCCGGCAAGGATCGTCGCATCGGAGGCGTTCACGAAACCATCCTGATTCGCGTCCCCGGGCACCGGCTCGATCGCTGTCACGGTCAGAAGCGTATACCCATCGAGGTCGCTCCCGTCGTTGAGGTAGGCCAACGTATAATCCGTTCCCATCGTCGCGGTCGTCAGCGAGTTCCAACCGCCCGCTACCGGATCCCACCACCGGATCGCATCGGTGCCGTCGATGATATCGAAAAACGCGGTCAACGAGTCGTCCGCATCGCCATGGAGGGCAAGCATTCCGCCATTCGAGATATTGACAAAGCTATCACCGTCCGCATCGTCATCAACGACCAGCGTTTTTTCTACACTGACCAAACCACCGTCGGTAATTTTCAGCAAACCTTGGCCCGAGTCGCCCACGTAAAGTTTTCCATAATTGGCCCACGTCGACCCGGCACCATCCACCGTAACGGTCGCGGACGAGCCGGAAAACTGAGCTACGTAACTGTTGCCGTAATTCTGGTTACTGACGACCGATCCGCCGTTGATGATCTTCATCGTCGCTTCACCTTGGGCCCCGACGTAGAAATAGCTGTTCCCCCACACCGAACCGGTACCGTCGATCGTGGCGGTGCCCATCGAGCCGGCGCCGTAGCCCAAATATCCGGTCGGCGCATAAACGTCGACCCCTTCTCGAATCTGGAGCGTCCCGCTTTCTCGATACCCGACCCCCAGATCGCCAACCGGGCCGGACACGCTCGACAGATCGAGGTTGAGGGTGATGTTCTGGCTCGGCTCGCTGTTGACCAAGATGGTCTGATCGATTCCATGCGTTGCATCGAACAACAAGTCCATGTCACACACCAGCCCTCGAGCGTTGATCGTCCCGACACCTTCCAAATCAGTCGCATCACAATAAAGCGATTGCGTCGAGAGCGTCCCGCCACCCGTTCCGAAACGAACAACTCCCGTCGCATCGGCATCAAAAGCGACATAAAGCCGACTGGTCACCTCCACCGTTCCGCCGGTGATCGTCAAAATCCCATCGCCGATATTTCCCACGTAAAGCTGATACATACTCCATGTCGAGCCGGTGCCACTGACCGTCACCGTTCCGGACGAACCGGAGAACTGGGCGATATAGCTACTGCTGTTGGATTTGCCCGTCACGCTCCCGCCGCCTTCAATCCGGAGAATTCCGTTACCGTGGTTCCCGACAAATTGGGTTCCGTATGCGTCCCAGGACCCGCCATTGATCGTCACCGAACCGGTGACGCCGGCATCATAACCAAGGTACGCCATCCCCGATCCGATCAGATCGCCACCGGTGACCTCGATCGATCCATCGCTCGCATGGCCGACATACCCGACCCTGGTCCCATCCCACAACAACGGATTATCCGGGCTGACATCCCCGTCGAAAACAACGCCCGCCGTAGCGGAGGAAAAAAGACTCAGGCCAAAAAGAAAAGCCAAAGAAAAAACAAAACCGATAGACCGATTCGCTTGAAATGGTTTCACAACTATCCCCTATTTAGTTCTTCCGAAATTTTTTGAATTATCTGAAGTGAATCAAAACGTCTTCTTGTTGACCGTTGCATTCGCAGCAAATCTTTCCATTACCGGAAATCCGGCGAAATCAGGTTTTGACCCGCTTCCGCACCAGCCCTGCAGTAAGCAAAAGCATCCCGAGCAACATGACCGTCGACGGCTCCGGCACACTGGCCGCCCCCGTCCCGGCCTGCCAATTATTGGCAAGGATCGTCGCATCCGACGCATCGACATACCCATCGCCATTGAAATCCCCCATCGACCAAGTAGCGTTCGGCCCGGCCTGCCAGTTGCCCGCCAAAATCGTCGCATCAGAAGCATCGACATCACCATCACAATCAGCATCCCCCAACCCCGGCTCGATCGCTATCACCGTCAGCAGCGTATACCCATCCAGATCGCCACCGTCGCTGATATACTCCAACGTATAATCCTCCCCCATCGTCGCGGTCGTCAACAACTCCCAATCCCCCACCGCCGGATCCCACCACCGAATCGCATCGGTTCCGGTAACAATATCTAAGAATTGGCTCAAAGAATCGTCCGCATCGCCAAAGAGAGCGAGCATCCCGCCGTCAGACATATTGATAAAGCTATCTCCATCTGCATCATCGTCGATAGTCAGTGCCCCTCCGATACTCACTAACCCCTCGTTGGTAATTTCCAGCAAGCCCACACCAGGACCGCCAATGTAAAATTCCTCTTGACTGACCCACGTTGATCCAGCACCTTCGACAATAGCAATCCCTGTCGAATTAGAATAGTAACCAACATAGCTATAGCTACTTCTTAAACTACCACCATTGACAATATTGAGAGTTCCACTTCCTTTATAGCCAACTCCTAGGTAATCGCAATTCCACGTAGAACCAACTCCATCAACATTAACGACACTGTTTCCAAATGACACCATACCAATCCCGCCTCGGCTGCAATTCACCGTTCCACCCCCAGTGATATTAAGTATGCCATTGCAATATTCGCCAATCGTAAGCATGGAGTCACTGTTCCATGTGGAGCCAACACCATCTACCGTAACGATAGCGGTAGCCGTCGAGCTAGAATAATAGAAGACATTGTAGCCAAGTCTGCCAGAACTGCTGCTATTAACGGTCCCTCCATTGGTAATACAAAGAGAATGATCCCCATCAATAAAAAGATTGGATGTGTTCCATGTTGATCCGGCACCATCAACCACCGCTTCGGATGAGGAACCTACATTTTGACCGACATACCCAATATCACTCTCAACCGTTCCGCCACCAGTAACATGAAGCGTGCAACCATATCCGTCAATGCAAAGACTTCCGCTCTCAACCGTTCCGCCGCCAGTAACATGAAGCGTGCTACCATATCCGACAATGCAAAGATTTCCGTTGTTGGTCCAAGTTGAACCGGTTCCATTGACAATAACGGTTCCTGTTGAGTTCTCATCATATCCGACATATCCCGTTTCAGAATAAACAACGATGCCATCCTGAATACTCATGTTACCGCTACTTCGATAACCTACCCCCAGATCACCGACATTTTCGGAGTCCGACATATCAATATGAACATCGACATTTTGGTCCGGCTCACCTTGAAGTGTAAACGTGTGGCTTGCACCATGTGTTGTATCGAATACCAAATCGATATCACCGACCAATCCGCGAACATAGACATCCCCTTCGCCGGTCAATTGATCTGTCGCGGCATAAAGCGTTTGAGTCGTGAGCGTCCCTCCTCCCAAACCAAAATGGATCACACCAGTAGAACCATCTTGACGAGCAACATAAGTCGCCTCGTCCACTGTGACTGCTCCGCCACCCATAATATCAAGCGTTCCGTCGCCACAATTACCAACGGTAAGCTCGTGATGAACAGTCCACAAAGAACCAACACCATCAACCGTCACCATACCTACCGAGTCAAAATTACAACCAATTGCGCCATTAGAAAACTTCGTGTCAACCTGGCCACCGTTCGTGATATGGAGTGTTCCGTTACCGGAGTAGCCAACACACAACTGATAGATATTGTCCCACATCGAGCCGGCGCCATCAACCGTAAACACTCCTGTCGAGCCGGGCTGATAGCCGATATAACCACAACTAGATTTTGCCGTGACCCCACCTTGAATCGTCATGGTTCCGTTACCTTGATAACCGGCTCCCAACTCCCTACCATTGTAAGCAGAAACATCCAAGTTGATGGTAATATTTTGGCCTGCATGGTCGGCAAGCGTAAAAGTTTGG
>JASFHG010000196.1:0-7017 GCA_050123355.1 Planctomycetia bacterium | reverse complement strand
CATAATCAAGCCGGAATTGGGCCGCGAAGCGTGCCCTATTCCGGATCAAAGGAGCTGTGATAAACCGCGTAGTACGGACCCGGAATAGGGACTATCGTCCCAATTCCGGCTTGGTACTGATGTTGAGGTTCTGTAACGTTAAATATCTGACACTCAATAGCCGATGAACAGCGTTCATCGCGTTAGAGAAGCTTCAAAACACGCTGGACGATGTCCGGCGGCTAAACTCATGAAATGTCCCGTCTGCAAAACCGACCTGAAACGGATCTTCTATGAAGGGATGGCCGTCTTTCGTTGCTTCGGTTGTGCAGGCTATCTGATGCAGGAGAAGCGGCTCGAATCGATACGCATTATTCCCCAAACGCCGGTCGAGCTGCTGAAGAAAGAGGTGATCGAGGAACAGCAGCCGGACACGCTACACGACATCAAATGTCCGCACTGCTTCTATCCGATGACGAAGGTCCAGCTCCCGCCGCCGGCCTCCTTGATGATCGACCTTTGCACCGACTGTCAATACGTCTGGCTCGACGGGGGCGAACTTGCCCGGATCCAGCTCGCTTATGAATGCTCCGATATCGGTCGCGAACATCGCGAACTGCGTCGACGTTTCGAGGCCCTGACGCCGAAAGAAAGAGAACTCCTCCAGCGTCGGATCAACAAACTCCAAACGCTCAACCCGTCGGACGAGGGCACCTGGAACGGCTGGAACACTCCCTTCGGTCCCGGGATGTTTTAGAAGTGGTTTCATAACTTCCCGGCGGCCCATATCTTGTGGTTGATCCTTCGGATGACCACAAGATGTTGTATGAAAATGGAACGTTTTTGAGTTGTGAAACCAGTTCTAGCGTTCTTGAACCAAAATAGGGCACGCTTCGCGGCCCAATTTCGGCTTGGGGCATGAAAATGACACCGCGTTAGTGTACCGTGACGCCCCACGTGACGCCGGGGTGGGGAGGATGGTGGCGATAGAAACGTCGCGGTGGACCTACCATATACGGCCCTCCGTAATAATGCTCTTCGACTATCACCGGTTGTGCCTGTGTCGCCGTGGCAACGGGAACCGGTTTGGCGACCGGCGGGGCCTGCATCGCGGCGATCACCGGCTCGCTCACCCCGCTTTGCTTGAGCATGATCAGGTCGTTGCTCGAAAGCGGTGCCGCCATGCCGTTCGCCTTGATATGATTGACGATCAGCGTATCGTCCACGCCGGCGTTGGACATGTTGATCACTTCGTCGATCGTCGTTGCTCCGGCCGCAAGTTGACGACCGTACTGCTCTTCGATCATGGCCCGATTGCGAGCTTCCATCTCGTCCATCTCCGAACCGACCACCGCACCGGTCAGTGCGCCGAGCCCGGCCCCGATCGCGGCGCCCGTGCCGGCGTTTCCTCCGGTCGCGTCACCGATGATCGCGCCTGCGCCCGCACCGAGCAGTCCGCCGGTCAATGCGCCTTGATCGGCATGGTAAGGGGATCGGCATCCGACCACGCACAGGGTCATCGCCAAGAGGGAGAGGGAGATCCAGATCCTTCGTTTTCGTTCTTCCTTGAACATGATAATTCCTCACACTGGTGTTTCTCTACGGTAGAGTCCCCGAACCTCACCGCTAGCACTGAAAATAGTTTTTATACCACTCGACAAAACGAGCGATCCCTTCTTCAAGGGTGGTTGTGGGAGCAAAGCCGACCGCCTCGATCAGATCGTCGACGTCGGCATAGGTCTGCAACACGTCGCCCGGCTGCATCGGCAGAAAATTCTTCTCCGCCTCGCGACCGAGCGTCTTCTCGATCGTCTCGATCAGGCACATCAACTCGACCGGCTGATGGTTGCCGATATTATACACCCGATACGGTGCCTCGCTGGTACCCGGGTCAGGTTGGTCCGACGACCAATTCGGGTTGGGCTCGGCCGTCCGGTCCATCGAACGAACGACCCCCTCGATAATGTCGTCGATGTAGGTGAAGTCGCGCCGCATCTTGCCGTGGTTGTACACGTCGATCGGCGAGCCTTCCAAAATCGCTTTCGTAAACTTGAAGACCGCCATGTCGGGCCGTCCCCACGGGCCGTAGACCGTGAAAAATCGAAGGCCGGTCGTCGGCAGGTCGTAAAGATGGCTATACGTATGCGCCATCAACTCGTTCGCCTTCTTCGTCGCCGCGTAAAGGCTGATCGGATGGTCCACGTTATGATGCACCGAAAACGGAACCGTCGAGTTCGCACCGTACACCGAGCTGGACGACGCGTAGATCAAATGCTCCACGCCCGAATGACGACACCCCTCGAGAATGTTGCCGAACCCAAGCAAATTGCTGTCGATATACGCATGCGGATTTTCGATCGAATACCGCACGCCCGCCTGGGCTGCCAGGTTGACGACCTGCGTGAACCGCTCGTTGGCAAACAACGTCTCGATCCCCTGACGATCGGCCAGGTCGAGTTTTTCGAACCGGAAGTTGGGCTCCCCATCAAGTTGCGCAAGCCGATCCTGCTTTAGGCCGACATCGTAATAGTCGTTGAGATTGTCAATCCCGACGACCTCTTTGCCCTCCCGGCACAAGCGTCGCGCAAGATGAAATCCGATAAACCCGGCCGCACCGGTAACGAGTATTTTCATGAAACTATTTCCAAACGGGGGGGTGGGGGGAGTACTATAGCAATTTCCCCAGGAGAGAGCAAGGGAAAAAAGAACCGCAGAATATCGAACAAGGAATGTCGAATGATGAAGGAAGGAGCTACCGCTCCAGGGTGGTTTTTCGCCGGTGCGGTAGCACCACACTTCGAAATTCGACATTCCTTGTTCGATATTCTGCGGTTCTTCCTGTCCTCTGTCTTCTGTCCTCTTTAAAAAAACAACTCCGGGCCTGTAAGCCGGGTTCTGTTCTCGGGACGCCTCGCGGCGTTTCGAGTGACGGTCATTTATCTAGGAGGCCGATTACTCGACCTCTCAAGCGATCCACCCGGGGATGGTTCGGCTTTGGAGCCTGCACGGACCGGACCAGTCCGCCGACCGCAGTCGCTTCCCCCTGTTTGATCTTGCACCTGGTGGGGTTTGCCTAGCCGAGCTGGTCGCCCAGCCCGCTGGTGAGCTCTTACCTCACCGTTTCACCCTTACTGGAGCAACCTTTGCAGGTCACCCAAGCGGTTTACTTTCTGTTGCACTTTCCCTAACCTTTCGGCCGGTGGGCGTTACCCACCACCATGTCCTCTGGTGCCCGGACTTTCCTCCCGCCGAACCGAGGTTCGACCGACGACCGTCCGGCCCGAAGCTGTCATTTCTATTATAGACTGACAGCCTCCCGCTTTCCAGGCACCGAAGCACTACCCTTACCCATGCCCTAAATAGCCCCTCCGTGGGCAATTAGGGCTCCAACCCAGGTCAAAAGCCGGGCAGATCGGCTAGGAGCATCGGGGCAACTCGAAGAGCTGCGACTTGCGAAACGCATCGACCAGGGCATGGTGCGAGTGGACGCGGAGCTTCGACATGATTCGGGTTTTATGGACGTCGACCGTCTTCCGTGAAATTTGAAGCTGCTCGGCACACTCCTTGATATTCATCCCACCTGCCAGGTGATGGAGTACCTCGAATTCACGCTCCGTGAGCACTTCGAGATCGGTCCCCTGCCGCTTGACGTGCAGTTCGAGCCCCTCGCCATGCCGCGACGAGCTCAGATGGGGAGACAAACCGGGGCAGAAAGAGATCTTTCCGTCGAGAGCTTGCCGAATGCCCTCCAAGAGCGAACCGAACGGGCAATCATACGTGTAATAACTGCCGACATCCGCTTGGAGCACCTTCTGGACACGGGCCAGCGTGATCTGCTGGTCCAGGAAAATAATTTGGCAGTCGATTTTACGACGCAACTTGGCAGCCAGCTCGATCGCATACCCGTCCTTTTCGGGATAGATATCCATGATCACGAAATCCGGCTTGATTTCCATGCACCACTTCAGAAGCGTGCCGTGAAAACCGGTGGTTTCCACGTGGACCGCAGGCCAGGCCGCCTCGAGCGCCAGGGCGAGGGTGGTTCGCCATAGCGGTTGGCGGTCGATAATGAGGCACTGGGATTTTTGGGTCGGGATACAGATGGTCTTTCTCATGGAAAAGACTTTAGCGTGTAGGGGTGACATCTTTATGTCACTGGTTTTCAAACTACCCCCCACATTTTTTTAGAAAAGTCACAGGGGGGAGCGGGAATTGGCATTCCTGTCTTGCGCAGATTACCCAGATTCACAGATAATATGGAGTATGCTAGTGACATTTGCTGTCAGGTGGTTGGGAGTAGAAAGACTAGAGGGCGTTTCAAAACCTGCTTTGAAGACGAAAGCGAGGATTTTTGTTTGTCGGCAAGGAGCAAAATCGCGGGCATATTGGGCGATATGGCGAGATTTTGCGACGAAGTCCGGTGAACAAAAAGACCGCTTGCAGTCCAAATTGAGGTTTTGAAATGTCCTCTAGGCTTCGCTAAAAAAATTTGCTTCCATCCAAGCCGAAATTGAGCGAAGCTCTATTTTGGTTAAGGTGGCAGTGGGTGCGCGTTGTTCTTGAACCGAAATAGGGCATGCTTCGCAGCCCAATTTCGGCTTGGCTTGTAGAAAATGGAGACAAACCACACTACCGGTTGCGCTTCGGGCGATAGAGGTCCGTGGCGGTGCCGAAGTAGACTTCGGCCGCGGCGCTAAGCGTTTCGGTCATGGTCGGATGGGGATGGATCGCTTCGGCCACGTCGCCGATCTTGGTTTCCGACTCGATTGCCAAGACCGCCTCGCCGATCAGGTCGCCGGCACCCGGGCCGACGATCCCGCAGCCGAGTATCCGATCGGTCTCGGGGTCGATGATCCATTTGGTCGTCCCTTCGGTTCGGCCGACCGCTTGGGCCCGACCGCTGGCCGCCCAGGGGAATTGGGCCACGGCGACCGTCCGTCCTTCGGCCTTCGCCTCGGTTTCGGTCAAGCCGGCCCAGGCAATTTCGGGATCGGTGAAGACGACCGCCGGGATGGCACGCGGGTAGAACTCGGCCGAGCGACCGGCGAGCACTTCGGCCGCGACACGACCTTCGGCCGCCGCTTTATGGGCCAGCATCGGGTCGCCCGTGATGTCGCCGATCGCCAGAATTGCCGGGTCGGCCGTCCATTGTTGGGCGTCGACCTTCACGAAACCACGCTCGTCGATCTCGACTTTGGTGTTTTCCAGCCCGAGGGATTTCGTGTTCGGCGTGCGACCGATCGAGACGAGCACCCGGTCAAACGTCTGCGTCTCTTGTTCATCACCGGCCTCGAACGTGACACCGATTGCCTCGCCTTGATCTTCCATCGCAACCACTTTCGTGCTCAGCCGGATCGATTCGAAGCGGGTTTCGAGCCGTTTTTGGAGCGGTTTGACCAGATTGCGGTCGGCACCGGGCAACAGGCCGTCGGTCATCTCGACCACGCTGACCTTCGAGCCGAGCGCGGCGTAGACGGTCCCCATCTCCAGCCCGATGTAGCCGCCGCCGACGACCAAGAGCGATTCGGGCACGTCGGCCAGGGCCAGGGCACCGGTCGAGTTCATCACGCGGGTGGTCGGCAGTTCGAGGGCCGGGATCGAGGTCGGGAGGCTACCGGTCGCGAGGATGCAGTGCTCGAACGTGACGGTATCGTCGTCGAGCGGCTCGCCGGTAACGGACTCGAGCTTCAAGGTGGTCGAGTCGACGAACGACGCACGGGCGTTGACGACCGTTATCTTGCGCCGCTTGGAGAGTTGGCTCAATCCGCCGGAGAGGGTCGCGATCACTTTGTCCTTCTTGGCACGGACCGCGTCGACGTCGATCGTCGGGGTCGGGTACGTGACGCCCCAGTCGGCCAGTTCGTCCGCTTCGGTCATCGCACGGGCAACGTGCAGCAAGGCCTTCGAGGGGATGCACCCACATCGCAGGCAGACGCCGCCGAGTTGTGGGTCCGCTTCGATGAGCGTCACTTCCAGTCCGAGATCCGCGGCGAGAAACGCGGCCGCATATCCACCCGGCCCTGCTCCAAGAACGACGATTTTTGCTTGCATGATATTCTGGTTTCCTGGTTCCGTATAATGGTTAACGGCGGGGCTTGTCCCCGCGGAAATCAACGTTCCTCACCAATTGACGTTTTTTACGCGGGGACAAGCCCCGCCGCTAACTGATGAAACTATTGACCGCTGAAATTCTAAAAAACGCCGTCGAGCAGTTCGATGCCGCTCCCCGGGCGGTCGGGATAGGAGACGTGGCCCTTTTCGATCGTGACGCCGTTGGCCACGTCGCCATTTAAGAGCAACGCGCCGTCCATGTCGACATAATCGAGCAGCGGGAGGATCTGGGCAATCGCGGCGATACCGACCGACGACTCGACCATGCAACCGACCATCACCTTCATGCCAAGTCGACGTGCTTCGAGGACCATCCTCCGCCCGGGCGTCAGGCCACCGCACTTGGTCAGCTTGACGTTCACCCCGTGGAAACATCCATAGCATCGGGTCACGTCCGATTCGACGCGGCAGCTTTCGTCGGCGATCACCGGCAGGACCGACTCGGCGTAGACACGTTTCATGTCATCCCACGCGTCGGCCGGGAGCGGCTGCTCGATAAACTCGACGCCCAGTTCCTTGAGGATCGGCGCGTTATGGATCGTCTCGTCGGCCGTCCAGCCGCAGTTGGCGTCGACGCGGAAAATCGCGTCGGTGTGCGCTCGCAAGGCACGGACGATCTCGATATCTTCTTTCGTCCCGAGCTTGACTTTGTAGACCGGCCAGCCGGGGAACTCGTCCATCTTCGCGAGCATCACCTCGATCGTGTCGATCCCGATCGTATAGTTGCTCACCGGACAGGTCGCCAGATCAAGATCCCAAAGCTGCCAGACCGGTCGGCCAAGCAGCTTGCCCCAAAGATCGTAGGCCGCGCAGTCGACCGCACACTGCGCGAACGGGGCGTCGGGCAGCATCGCTTGGAGATCCTCCCAAAGCGCCTCGGGCTGACGGGAGTCGGCCGCTTCGATCAGGTCGCGTACCGACTCGAGC
>JASFHG010000195.1:0-7021 GCA_050123355.1 Planctomycetia bacterium | reverse complement strand
CCATTTTTTCCGAAACTCGAAATTTATTGCTCTGGCCGGATAAATTGAGCTTGCATGTAAGCAGCACAAAAACGCTTGCTTATAGTGAAACAGCCACTATTTGGAACGATTTTCACTACCATTTATACGATGCAACGCGGGCACGGTTCATTTTATCTTGCCAGCACTATAAATATCTGAGATTCAATAGCGGTCGAACTTGTTCGACGCTTTTGAAATTTGGCAAACCGTTCCATAGAGGGAAATACGATGCGAGAAAATGCGGAGAAAATCAAACAGGACGTTGAAGCATTGGGGCTGGATGGCCGTGACGCACGGCTGCTCCAAAAAGCATTGAAAGGTTATTCGTCTCGACGATTCATATACATTCTCATAACGCTCATTATCCTAGCACTTTCGGTCGTGGCCGTCATGCTTTTTCTCAGGTTCCACTCCACGTTGGCAAGCTGTGACATGAAAATCTCTGACATCTTTAACCCGGTTGCGGAAGATCAGGAGATAGAAGTTACTGTTGCTCACATACAGGCGACCATGGGAACTTACAATCTCTTTTTTATAGGTATTTGGATTTTGGTCAGCATCTTCGGTCTCGTTGCGATGTGGCGTGATTATACCCGTACGCGGATTGACTTGAAGATTATTGAAAAGTTCAAAGAAGCGACGAGCAAGCTCGACGGCTAAGGAGGTACCTTGAAAAGTTTCGTAATGATTCAACGTTATTGAACCCTGGTGCGGAAGCATCCCCTATCCTCTGTCATCTATCCTCTGTCCTCTTTAAAAATGATTGCACCGATACGAGAAACGAAACCGAAACGACGCCGAACCGGCGGGTCGCTGCATACGGCCCGAACGTGGATTGCCTCGACGCTGTGCGGCTCGCAGGACGCGCCGACGCCGATCGCTCGCTGGAAGGCGTGGCTCTTCGTCTCGTGGATTTTTCTTGTAACGATTTTATATGGCCTCTCGATGTTGGGCCGGTGAAAATTTAAATTTCATGCTAAGCACGTTCCTTTCCATTTTGACGCTCGTTGCGATGCTGGCCGCCGGGTATGGCGTGGGCCGGCCGATCGTGCGTGTGTTGATGAAGCGGGAGGAGGTGGAGCTGTCGGCGGTCATTGTCTGGAGCCTTTTGGTCGGCTGGGTCGTGATCGGGCTAGTGATCGCCATGCTCGGCATGACCGGCCTGCTCCATCGTGCGGTGGTCGGGGTCGGGACGTTCGTCGCCGTGTTTTTGGGGGCAGGCGAGGTCGCCCGCGCGTTCGGCGCACGCTCGCATCGCGATCAGGGCGTCCCGTCAGTCATCCGCGAGATGCTCCGTTTTAGAGAACCGGTCGAAGCGCCAAGCCAGATACCGACGCCCTCGCCCTGGCTGCTCCGCTTTTTGGGGACCCTGGCAACGATTGCCGTGGTCGCTTCCTTTTTCGGGGCCCTGGCACCCCCGACGGCAGGCGACGCGTTGAATTATCACTTGGAACTGCCCAAGCGATTCATCGCGGCCGGCAGCCTGACGTATTTGCCCTACAGCGATCAGTCGACGTTCCCCCTTCTGGTCCAGATGTGGTACCTTTGGGCCATGATCCTCCACAGCGCGACGGCCATTCAAGGCGCGGTTGCTGCCCAATTGGTCCATTGGATGTGCGGCGTCATGCTCGGGCTGGCCGCCCTCACACTTGCCCGCCCGATTCTCGGTCAACGCTGGAGTGCCATCGTTGCTTCGGTGGTGTATATCACGCCCGGAATGACCAATCAGATGACCGCGCCGATGAACGACGTGGCCCTGGCGATGATGACCACCTTGGCCCTGGCCGCCTGGTGGCGTTTTGCCATCAATCGGGAGGGTCGCGGCTGGTGCATCCTCGCAGGCATCGCCGCCGGCGGAGCGCTCGGCACGAAATACATCGCCGCCCTCTTCGCGATCGCCGCGGCCATCAGTTGGTTGGGGATATGGCTCCACCAAAAAGACCGTCGCCTTGAACTGCTCAAGGGGACTCTCCTTGTCGGGGGCATGGTCATTCTTGTTAGCGGGGTGTGGTATGCAAGAGCATGTCATTATAGGGGTAACCCGGTCTATCCCTTTTTTGCAAAAGCACACCATTTTGGTGGTGATTCAACGCCCGCAGGAGTGCAACACGCTTACCTTTCGGAAAAAGATAAGACTGCCGCTCCCGAGTTGCCTCATTTATTAGCGAAAAAAACTACTAAAAAACCAAGTGTCCAGTTAGTGACAAATAATTCAGGAAAAACAAACAGAGAAGAAAAAAGTGCAGATAAGACGGCTTTCGAAACACTGCCGAAAAGCAAGTCGCCGATGGGACGCTCGCTGGTCGCGTTGATCACCGCGCCGTGGCATGTCACGATCGACCCCGATCGCTTCGGAGGCCGCAGTCATCAACTCGGCGTCCTTTTCCTCGCAGGCCTGCCCGGCTTGCTCTTCGTGCGACGCTTGCGCGGACTGGGTACGTTGCTCGCCACGGCGGCCGCTTACTTTGTACTTTGGTTCTTCCTGCGTCAAAACGTCCGCTTCCTGTTCCCGATCGTTCCGCTCCTTGCGGTCGGCTTGGTTTGGGTCTGGATCGAGATGGCCCGCATGCCCAAGACGCCCCGAACGCTCGCCATGGCCGTCTTTCTTTTCGCCCTGACGGTCTACGCCGGAGTGTCGGTTCGACGCTCCTGGGATCGAGTCCCGGTCGCCCTTGGCGTGGAAAGCCAGGAGGACTATCTTTTCCGGAGCAGCCCGCATTATGTGGTTGCCAAAAAAATCAACCAAAGGGTCGGCCCGGCCGGCCATCTTTTGAGCCAGGATTTCCGTAACTTCTATTTAACCTGCGCGGTGACCTCGGAGGGCGTTTTTCATCGGTTTATTTCGTACGAAACGTCGGCGGTGCCCGAAGGCCATTTTACCGAGATGCTGCGCGAGGCCGGTTTCTCGCACGTTCTTTTGATCCGAAATCTCAACTCGGAAGGAGACCAGACCGATACGTCCCTTTTCCGTCGGCTTCAGTCGGAGGGAGACGTTTCGCTGGAAGTGCTCCAGACAATCGACGATCCCGACGGTGGCCGGCGTCAATATCTTCTCGGCCGTTTGACAAAGCCGCTTTTGTCTCATTGCAAAGTTAAGGTTAACGATCGTATCCCATAAGGCAAGATTGAACGATCGTAAGCGATAAAAAAGAGCGGAAACGCATTTCGTATCTTTGATCTTAATGTGACTTTTTTGAGAAAGTTCTTATTGCATTTTTATGTCATTTTGGTTTTCTTTTTACGGTCATAAGATATTTGTTTTATGTCAATCACATGTCCATCGATGATCTTTTCTTGAAAAGAAAACAATTTTTTCAAATTATTATCTTGCAATTAACAGATAGGTCTGATACGTTGGTTTCGGATGGTTCAGTTTTATGGCTGTTACCTCAGTTTATTCTTCTTGTGAATATTGATGCGGCCAGAACCGTCTTTTTTCCAGGTCTTCCTGCCCTGATTTTTTCCTTGTGTATAATAGAAAACAAGCGATTTGCCTGTTTTTTCTCGCGAATTGCTTGAAACGCGATCTTTTTTTGTTGAAAATTGGATTTATCAAAACCTCGGTGGTTTACATCCAGGTAGGTATTGTTCTAAGATAGAGCCTGAATTGCGACGCATTCCACCCTCTTTTGAGGGGGGCGACTACGTGTCGTTGCTTATGAGTGAGAGGCATAGGGGGTGGTGGTGGTGTCTCACAATATTATGTTTAGACAACGTTTATTGTGTTACTTTCGTATTTTTTTGTTTCCCCATTTATGGGTTTTTTGACGGTGGAGTTTTTTGGATATGGCGGAACCCTATGTAAGTTTGGCCGCTTTGCGGATCATTAAGTTGTTGGTGGGCCAACCACCACGAACGGTTGCCGACTTGATCGAAGCGACCGGTGTCACACGTACCGCAGTTACCGAACAGCTCAACGAGTTGGTAGCTGGTGGTTTTGTAGAGAAAACGACGGAGCCTGCCTCTGGGCGTGGTCGTCCGAAGAATCTCTATGAAGCAACCCAGGACGCCCACATTGTCCTTATGGCAAATCGGGATTCCTACCTCGGGGGCATGATTTGGCGTGCGGTGGATCGTATCAGCGACAAGCGACTCATCAACAAACTCGTCGACGAAGTCAGTACTGAGGTCGCCAATCGGTATGCGGACAAAATCACCGCGTCCACCCCTCAGGCACGACTGAAGCAGATCGCCGAGGCTTTCCGTAAGGATGGCGTGTTGATCGATGTCGAAACCCGAAAAGGCAAGATCATTGTCAACAAGCGAAATTGCCAATTCATCGGGTGGTCCGACCCCTCACGAATTGCCTGTCGCGTGGATTTGGCTGCGGTCGAAAAGCTCGTCGGTGCCCCCACAAAACAGATTGCGCACCGCGAGGAAGGCGATAGCTGCTGCTCGTTCCAGGTAGATCCCAAGTAGATTTGCCGCGAAACGGTAACTTGATACTTGATCCGGCCTAAAGTACAATGGATAGTTTCCCATATACTTTGGCCAGATAAGGTATTTTTAGCAGATGCTACGACGAATTGCCCTTTTTGGAGTGCCGGTGCTCATCCTGGGAGCCGGTGTATTGATTGCCGCTGACTGGTGGGTCACTGTCCCGGAAGGCCAAAAAGCTGAATATGTCGGTCGCCAATCGTGTACCGGATGCCACACCGAATTCTACCATCTCTGGGAAGGCACCTCGCACGACCTGGCGATGGACCATGCTACACCACAAACCGTACTCGGAAAATTCGGCTCCGAAAAGAATCCCGCCAAATTACAGCATTTCGATACCCCCTTTCGTATGTTTCGGAAGGGGGATTCTTTTTGTGTCGAGACGATCGGACCCGGCGGAAAGCTCGATACCTTCAAAATAAAATATGTCTTCGGCGCGGTCATCCTCCAACAATATCTTGTCGAACTGCCCGGCGGAAAAGTACAAGCACTGCCGATCGCCTGGGACGTCAAGGGCAAACGATGGTATCACCTCTATCCCGATGAGCCGCTCCCGCCGAGCGACACGTTGCACTGGACCAAGCGTCTTCAAAACTGGAACTACATGTGCGCCGAGTGCCATGTGACGAACTATCACAAAGGCTACAACGCCGAGAACGATACCTATCACACCACGTTCGGCGAAATCGACGTCAGTTGCGAGGCGTGTCACGGACCGTGTAGCATCCATGTCGACTTGGCCGAAAACAACATCTTCTGGGACCGGAAGCTCGGCAAGGGGATGCCCAACCCGCGCGACCCGAAGATCGAGCTCGACTCGTGCGCGCCGTGTCATGCAAGACGCCAGCACGTCTACCCCGGGTTCAAGCCGGGCGAGGAGTTCCTCGATTTTTACATCCCCGACATGCTCGATTCGGAAAATTATCATCCCGATGGTCAATTCCTCGGCGAGGATTACGAATACGGGTCCTACGTCCAAAGCCGGATGTACCACAACAAGGTTCTGTGTCGGACCTGTCACACGGCGAAGCACAAGTACAAGGACCATCGGCTTTGTGCGACGTGTCACGACCCGAAGAAGTATGACACGCCCGAGCACCACTTCCATCCGAACAACAGCCCCGGGGCCGAGTGCGTCAACTGCCACATGCCGCAGAAGGTCTACATGGGCGTGGACCTGCGTCACGATCACAGCTTCCGCATCCCGCGGCCCGACCTGACGATCTCGCTGAAGATCCCGAACACGTGCAACTCGTGCCACGAGGACGAGTCGCCCGAATGGGCCGAAAAATATTTGACCAAGTGGTACGGCAAGCGGAAAGAAACCGTCCCCCACTTTGCCCACGCGATCAGCGCCGGTCGCAAGCACTTGCCTGGTGCCGAACAAAAGCTGATCGAGGTCGTCAAGCATAACGGTGATTTCCTCAAACGAGAAGGTTGGCCGGCCTATATCCGTGCCGGCGCGCTGATGTTGTTGGTCAACTATCCCACCTCGCCCGAGGTGATCGAAGTGGTTTGCGAGAACCTGGAAGACAAGGACCCGCTGGTCCGTTACGCGGCCGTCCACGCGTTGGAGCACGCTTCGCCCGCGGTCCTCAACGACAAGGTTGCGCCGATGCTCACCGACCCGGTCCGCGCCGTGCGAGTCGAGGCGGCCCGCATCCTGGCTTCGATCAAGGAGCGCACTCTCGCGAAGAAATACGACAAGGCGTTCAACGCGGCCTTGAAGGAATACCGCAAAGGTCAAAACTATCTGGCCGATCAACCGGCCGCGCACCTGAACTTGGCGGTCCTCCACGAAAATTTGGGCGAGCCGAAGAAGGCGCTGGCTGCATACGAACATGCCATAAAACTCGACCCGGCCTTTGTGCCCGCGCGGATGAACCTCTCCTTGCTGCTCGATCGGTTTGGCGAGAAGAAACAGGCCGAAGAAGAGCTCCGGCAGGCGATCAAAGCGGCGCCTGAGTATGGCGAGGCCTATTATTCCCTCGGGCTGCTATTGGCCGAGAAGAAAGAGACGTTGCCCGAAGCGGCCGAGATGCTCGCCCGTGCGGCCGAGTTGACCCCGACCAACGCCCGGATGCGATACAACTTGGGCCTTGCCTATCAACAGCTCGGCAAGGTGAAAGAGGCGGAAGCGGCCCTCAAGGAATCCTGCCGCCTGGCCCCAGCCCCGTCGAACCTGTACGCATTGGCGATCCTCTACGTCCAAAACGACCGCAAGGCCGAGGCACTCCCAATCCTCCGCCAAATCCTCGAAATCACCCCCAACGATCGCCGCATCCAACAACTGATCTACTATCTCCAATCCCAGCCCGAAAAACCGGAACAGGAACCGGAAAAAGAGCCGGAACCGAACAAGGAACCGGAACAGGACCAAAAAGCTCCCGACCAGGCGAATCATCCGTTCGCCGGAAACTATCAAGGGAAAGGCGTAGACTCCGAGGGTGTCAAAGCTACCTTTGCGGCCAAGGTAAGTCATTTGGATGGGAACAAGTATCGAGTGTTAATCTTGGACAAGCTCGACACGAAGAAAAAACCGATGCATGTCATGGACGGC
>JASFHG010000194.1:0-7025 GCA_050123355.1 Planctomycetia bacterium | reverse complement strand
ACGCAATTTCCCCAGGCATGGTCGAAGTGGAAGTGCGTGTTGACGACCCAGAGGATCGGCAGCTTGGTGACCTTGCGGATGTCGGCCAGAAGCTTCTTTCCTTCTTTGGCCGACGCCAGCGTATCGACGACCAGGACGCCTTTTTCTCCGACGATGACGCCCGCGTTGGAGCCAAGGCTGTTGGCCGATTTCATGGGCGAGGTGCCGGCATAGGCCCAGGTGTGCGGCCCGATTTTCTGGAGCGGTCGCGTTTCGTCCGCACGAGCGTTGAGAGCGAGAAGGCCGAGCACACATAGCGAGATCAGTAGATTGCGTTTCATGGAGGAGTCCCTTTTTGCGAGTATCGTTTAGCCGACGGGCCTGCCCGTCGCTTGCATGTCCAAAACCCTTTCAATTTTAGATAATCGTGCGATACTTGGACATGCATGCGGTAAACGTTTGTTTTATAGGATCAGGCGGCCGCTTGCAAGGGTTCTTTGGTCTCGTCGGTCGGTGGCTGTTTTTTCTTGGTTCGCAGCGCATACCACAATCCGACCGCCAACGGGCCGAGCATTTGGGTAAGTTGCAGGAAGGAAAGATGCAACAATATTTGCGTGCCAAATCCTGCACCAATGCAAAGCTGGCTTTCTCCGGCAACTTCAGAGATCTTTACCAGATAAACTAAATGCAGAGAAAGAAAGGAAAAAATTCCGCAAGAGATCAGCATCCATTTTTTGTTTACCTTGGAGCGTCGGGCCCAACGACAGTAGAGGATGGCCAATAGCATGGTAGGAAGTACCAAGGTGAAGATCGCTGCCATCCATTTCAATGCGTTGGGATCGAGCTTTTGGAAAAAACGGGTGAGGTACATGTCGACGTTGATATATTCGAGGAATTGACTGAGCAATCCAAGGAAAATCGCGTTAAGGATAAGCGTCAACAACATCGCGGGCAACGGCGAGACGCCGAAGGCCAAAAACTTGGCGATCGGATGGCGGCCGAAGAAGGTTCGTTTGCGATACGCGACGACGGCCGCGTCGGCTACTTGGGCCGGATCGCCCAGTTGTTCCGCACAATCATTTTCGTTTCTCATGGTCTCCTCCTTGAGATCTTCGAGATGGTCCGACAGTTCTTCCATGAACCGTTGGATATAGGCTGACGGTAATTTGCTATCCGCGAGTTGCCGCTGGACGGCTTCAAGCCACTGCCGGTTCGCCATGAGCGTCACCTCCTCTGAGGGCTTGGGTAATCGATGCGGCGATCTTCTGCCACTGGGCCGTGCTGCCGGCGAGACGCTTGGTCCCTTTGGATGTTACTTGGTAGACAATTCGACTTCGGCCGCCGACCGTCTGCCGCTTGCTTTCGAGCAGCCCGTCCGCTTCGAGGCGGTGGAGCGTCGGGTAGACACACCCTTCGCCAAACTCGAGCGTCCCGTCGGTCTCGCGGCGGATCGCCTGGACCAGCTCATAGCCGTACATCGGCCGCCGCGAGAGCAGGCTCAGCATGAGCAACTCGGGCACGCCGTTTAAGAAGTCGGGGTTGGTTTTTTTCGTTCTCATAATCAAACAGCCGCGAGGCCATGCAAAAAGTCGGGGTTGGTTTTTTGTTTCTTGTGGCGGTCTTATACCTCAAACCAAAAGGTATCGCAAGGGCGGTTTTTGAAAAAAGGAAGATAGGGGGACTGCGGAGATTGCGTGAACCGGTGTTGGAAGTTCTTATCTTGAGGCTCCTATATATATTGGAGCGGCTTGTTTCTCGCCGGAAAATCGCCTAGACACCCGGGGCCGTTTTCGCTACCCTTCGCAATCCGAGAATGGGGGGTCTTCCCTCGTTTTGACAGACGTTCAACCCAACGGCACGCGCGATGGCGACGGTAAATTCACAAGCTGGCGGTCTTATTTCCGTGCTCGATCGAGCACGCGATCTGATCCTGCCGGTCGGGATTGTGATGAGCGTCTTGGTGATCATCATCCCGCTGCCGAACTGGCTGATGAACCTGCTGCTGGCGGGCAACATCACGGTCGCGGTCATTATCCTGCTGACAACCATCTATGTTCGTACCCCGCTGGAGTTTAACGTTTTTCCGTCACTTCTCTTGGCGACGACGTTGGCCCGGCTGGTGTTGAACGTGGCGACGACCCGATTGATCCTTACCCAGGCGCAGACGAAGGGTATGTATGCTGCCGGTGGGGTCGTGAAGAGTTTCGGTGAGTTCGTCGCAGGCAACCAGATTGTCGTGGGGATCATCATCTTCGCGATCATTGTGTTGATCCAGTTTGTGGTTATCACGAAAGGTGCCACTCGTATCAGTGAAGTGGCGGCCCGATTTGCTTTGGACGGGATGCCCGGTCGCCAAATGGCGATCGACGCCGACCTGAACGCGGGCATGATCGACGAGCGCGAGGCAAAGCAACGCCGCGACGAGATCACGGCCCAGGCGGACTTTTTTGGCGCTATGGACGGTGCCAGTAAGTTCGTGCGCGGTGATGCGATCGCGGGCATTATCATCACGGTGATCAATATCGTCGGCGGTCTGTTTATTGGCGTGATTCAGAACGGCATGTCGCTGAGCGATGCGGCGGCGTTGTTCACGACGTTGACGATCGGTGACGGGCTGGTCAGCCAAGTCCCGGCGTTTTTGATCTCGTTGGCGGCCGGTCTTCTGGTCACGCGAAGCACGACGGCGAGCAACCTGCCGAGCCAATTTTTGAAACAACTGTTCTCAAGACCGCAAGCTCTGATCGTGGCAGGGGCGTTCCTCGGTGTACTTGTTTTTACGAGTCTGCCGACGATCCCTCTGCTTATGATCGGGGCGACCTGTTTCGCGATCGCCATGATTATCACGAAGGAACGGACGACCGAGCAGCA
The DNA here is from genome assembly GCA_050123355.1 of Planctomycetia bacterium. Lineage (GTDB taxonomy): Bacteria > Planctomycetota > Planctomycetia > Pirellulales > Thermoguttaceae > JASFHG01. Next base: position 4,178 of record JASFHG010000194.1, on the reverse strand, counting down.
GAAGAAACAGGCCGAGGAAAAGGCCAAGGAGACGAAGCAGCCGGAAGAGCGGATCGAGGATTATCTGACGACCGATCCGATGGAATTCGAGATCGGCGTCGGGCTGATCAAGCTGGCCGATCCGAAACGGGGCGGCGACCTGCTCGAGCGGATTCAAGCAGTGCGGCAGAACGTTGCGGCCGACTTGGGCATCATCTTGCCGAAGATCCGTATCCGCGACAACTTCCAACTCGAACAGAATCAATATCGGATCAAGATCGGCGGCATGCCGGTCGCTTCCGATGTGGTCTACCCCGACAGCTATCTGGCGATTGACTCCGGCATGACGACCGGCAAGATACCCGGGACCGAAACTCGCGACCCGGCCTTCGGTACGCCGGCCGTTTGGATCGATCATAACCTGCGAGATCAGGCGGAGATCAACGGCTACACGGTGGTCGAGCCGGGTAGTGTGCTGGCGACGCACCTGACGGCGGTGGTCCGAGAATATGCCGACGAGATTCTGACCCGCGATGCGACAAAACACCTGCTCGACGAGCTCCATGAGACGTCGCCGACCGTGGTCGACGAGCTGATCCCGAACATCATGCGGCTGGCCGAAGTCCAGCAGATCCTCCAGATGCTGCTCCGCGAGCAGGTCCCGATCCGGCAGTTGGCGGCGATCCTCGAGACGCTCGGCGATTATGCCCCGCGGAGTAAGGATCCGATTCTGTTGACCGAGTATGTGCGGAACCGGCTGGCTCGGAGCATCTGTACGATGTATCGCGATCGGGAGAACCGGATGTTTGTCATCACGCTCGACCCGACGCTTGAGGATCGGATTCGGGCCGGGTTCGAGCATAACGAACGCGGGCTGTTCATCCGCCTGGCACCGCAGACGGTCGAGAACTTCTGCCGCCACATCGCCGACGAGATGGAGAAATCGAGTGTCCAGGGCCGCACTCCGGTCCTGTTGGTCAGCCCGCAGATCCGTCCGGCGGTCCGCCAGATGACCCAAACGCATTTGCCGAAGCTGGTGGTTCTGAGCTACAACGAGATTACCCGAGATACCCAAATTGAATCAACAGCCATGATTGCCGACGTTACCTAGAAAGTGTGAAGTGTGAAGTTTGAAGTGTGAAAAGGGGTATGGTGGTTGGACTTGCTCCAATTTGACTAAATCGCTATGATCCCGCCTCACGGCTTTTTCAAGTTTCAAACTTCACACTTCAAACTTCACATTTCCAATCAGGATATTCTCACGATGGAACTAAAAACGTATCGCGCGGCGAATATGCAAGAAGCGTTGATGCTGGTCCGTCACGACTTGGGCCCCGAGGCCTCGGTACTTCATACGCGAGAGGTCCGGACGGGCCGCCTTTTCGGGTTGCTGCCCGGTCGACGTCAGATTGAAGTGACGGCATCCTTGAGTGTCCAAGTTCCCAGCCGGCTTCCGGCCTCGATCCAAACGCCGCCGAAGCCCGAGCCGGAAACGCCCCTCCGCCCGACGTTTCATAATCCCGGCCCGATTGCACCGCTCCCCCCCAAGCCGCCAGGGCTTACGGATGCGATCGATAGCCAGCTCTCGAATCTTCAACACATGGTCCAAAATCTTTCGCGAGAGCCGGGCGTCAGCCCCTGTCGCGATCTGCCCGATACCCTTTTCCACTTGTTTACCGAGCTGATCGATGCGGACGTCAACGAGAAACTGGCGCAAGAGATCATCGACCAGGTTCGACACGAGACGCCGTACGACGAGATGCGAGACCCGATGATGGTTCGTGCCCGCGTGGCGCGGATGATTGAACGAGACATCGAAGTTTCCGGCCCGATCCAGGTGACGCCGGGCAAGCATCGCGTGGTCGCACTGGTCGGACCGACCGGGGTGGGCAAGACGACGACCATCGCGAAGCTGGCGGCCAACTATCGGTTGCGAAAACGACACAACGTCGGCCTGATCACGGTTGATACCTACCGTATCGCGGCCGTCGAGCAACTTCGGACCTATGCAGACATCATCGACCTGCCGATGCAAGTGGTTTCGACGCCCCGCGAGATGCGAGACGCCGTCCGACGCCTCTCCGGCTTGGACCTGATCCTCATGGACACGGCCGGACGCAGTCCTCGCGACGAGATCAAGATCCAAGAGCTCAAAGCGTTTTTGAGCGAAGCGGAAGCGGACGAGGTCCACCTCGTGCTCAGTGGCGTGGCCGGACACCGGACGCTCGAACAGACGGCCGACCGTTTTGCCGCGGTGGGAACCACGTCGATGATCCTGACGAAGCTCGACGAGGCGACCGGCCTGGGCAACTTGCTGCCTTTGCTCCGCTCGAAGAAGCTTCCCCTGAGTTATTTGACCAACGGACAAAACGTCCCCGACGACATCGCGACCGCCGAACCGGCCGCACTGACGCAGATGATTCTGGAACCAGAATCCAGCGGGGCATTTTAGTAAATATTTAACTAGGTTTAGCCGCCGGACATCGTCCGGCGCGTTTAAGCGACATCGAAACAACGCCGGACGGTGTCCGGCGGCTAAACACTACTGCTGCGAAATAACAACTTAACCACAAAGTACTAGCGACCAACGGGAGCGGGTTAATGCCAACCGAGCGGCAGCTCGACCGGCCGTGGCCCTGCCACCACCATGAGTGATCAAGCAAGTGAACTTCGACAACTTGTACGCGAGAGCTTGCAGAAGCAAGATCGTCAGGCGATCGACCAGCCGCGCGTCGTGCTGGTTGCCGGCGGTCGTGCCGGTGCCGGTTCGACGAGTGTTGCGATGAATCTGGCGGCGACCCTTGCCCAGCTCGAGTATCAGACGCTGCTGGTCGACGCGGATCAGGCGGGCTTCGATAGCGATCTCGCCGAAAAGATCGACGTGTCGCTGCTGGATCTGGAGCGAGAGGATGATGAGCCGCCCGTCGAAGCGGCCGCCGCCGTGCGAGTGTCGTCCCAAGGCATGGAGTACGTCGTTGTCGACGCCGGTAAGGTGGTCGATCGCTCGCTTTGGCAAATTGCCGACTTGATTCTCGTCGTCACGACCTCGGAGCTGCCCGTCGTGATGGAGAGCTACTCCTTATTGAAACAGATGATTACCGGCGGTGTTTTGCGTCCGATTCACATCCTCGTGAACATGTCGGACGAAGTGACCGCCGCGGACGTTTTCGGTCGCCTGGACCGAGCCGGCCAGGAATTTTTGGGTTTCCGACCCAGCCGGGCAGGCCACTTGAGCGTCTCGGGCGAGTTGCTCGCCTCGAACCAAACTTTTGACCCTATCGTTTTGAGGAGTCCTCAATCGATACTCGGCCGACAGATCAAGGAGCTGACCCTATGGTCGATCGATCAGATGCTCGATCGTTCCAAGCAGCTCTCGCGACCACGTCACCCAGAAGAATCGGCCGCTTAACCCACAAATTTTACTCAAATTAACTAACCATCACGTTCCTTATTTGCCGATCAGACTAAGCGCGAACTTGTCACAATGTGTGTCAAGATGGTGAGAGTGCGTTGAGTACGCGTTCTACTAAGAGCGAGCAAACTTCTGATATGGAGAAAAGGACGTGGGACGAGCCTACGCTGGTGTGTTAGCCCCTCTGGCGATGATCACGATGATCTTCCGAGGGCTCCTGCATGGTGGCGGCGTCGAAGAGATTTTACCCGGTGCGATTGGAGCATTTTGGGTATTTCTGTTCGTCGGTTTGGCTATTGGAAGACTGGCCGCATGGCTTGTCGATCAGTCGATTCGTGAAGATCTCACCCGACAGATCGAGATGACGCCATCGGAAAGTAGTGGGGCCAAGACGTAGTAGAAGACGGTTCTGCTTCGTTTGGCTTTGCATGACTTGCACAAAATCACGGAGGATTGCATGTCCACCACGTTTGCATCCGAAGATATTAAAAAAGTTTGGGTCGATTTCAAAGCCGATCCGGATAATCAAGATCTACGCAATCGGCTTATCGAGCGTTATCTGCCATTGGTGAAATACAACGCCGAACGTGTTTGGGCACGCCTGCCCGACGGCGTGGAGCTGGACGACCTTATCTCGGCCGGGATCTTCGGCCTGATGGATGCGATCGATGCGTTCGATATGGAACGTGGCGTGAAATTCGAGACCTACTGTGTTCCGAGGATTCGCGGGGCGATGCTCGACGAGCTCAGGTCGATGGACTGGGTGCCCCGTCTGGTCCGATCGAAG
>JASFHG010000193.1:0-7039 GCA_050123355.1 Planctomycetia bacterium | reverse complement strand
CTCGGCCGTTAAACGCCCGGCAGTCCACAAGCGTGGCAGCGGCTTATCCAAAAGCTGACTGGCCAGAGCGCCACGGTTCGACCTTTACGTGCGGCGGTGTAGATACTTCAAATACTATTCCTTTTTGTCTTCACTCACTTTCCAAAGAGTAAGTGAGCTTGACTTTTTACCATTAATTCCGACAGCCAGCGAATCGTCGGTCGGTGAGAAGGCAACATGAACTTCTCCCGACTGTTTATCGGGCAGTGAGATTTTTCCCTTTGCATGGAGCGTTTTAGGCTCCCAGAGGAAAACGCCTTCATTATCGATAACGGCGGCCAGGGTCTCGCCATCAGCAGAGAAGCTGAGCGAAGTGACCATGTTGGGCGTTTTCTGCGACTGTAACAGCTTGCCTGTCTGAACATCCCAGGTCATGATCCGGTAGGATGCCCCGAGCCGAGCATTGTGCGCGAAATTTCCATAGCCAGATTTACTTTCTTCGCTAGTGAGAGTGCCGGCCACGAGCAGTTTGCCATCTGGCGAGAAAACCAGAGGCCCTTCTAAGGAAATCGTGTTGGCTATGGGATAGGTTTTCTTGAAGGTGCCGGTTTGAGCATTCCACAGGCAGATACTTTTTGTGGAGGGTGGTTTCGAGAAGTCGCCTATGCTGGCCAAAGTCTTTCCGTCCGGCGAGAAGGCCAAGGCATGCACGACCGAGTAATATTTTCCCAGATCATATTTTCGTTTTCCGGTCTTCACGTTCCAAATTTTCAGTTTTCCTTGCGAGGGGAGTGTCGGATCGATGACCGATGAGCCGTCGGATCGGATTAGGTGGTTGCCGGAAGTGCCTAGCAGCGTTCCGTCTGGGGAAAACGTGAGATCATACACTCGCCCGTGGGCGTGAGGAATTTCCTGTAGTAGTTTGAGTTCTCGGGAGACCGTCGCCGGCGGCCTTTTTAAATCTTTAAGTGCCGGGATCAAAAGTTCATCGTTTAAGGTTTTCAGTGGACGGCCCGAGTAAGCGTCATACAGCCGGACAACAGGATCGGCACCGGCCGCCAGTGTGTAGCCGTCGGGCGAGAAGGCAACCGAGGCCTGATGGAGGCGTCCTTTGCGGTCTTCGTGTAAAAGCAGCTTTTTTTCGTCGTCTTTCAGTACTTTGAACGCGGACCGAAGCATCCCATGGATGTTATAGATGCCCACCTTGCTTTGCTTGTCGATCATGGCGATCTGTTGGCCGTCAGGAGCAAACGCGACATCTAAGGTTCCTTCATTTCGATTTTGCTGTACTGAAAATATTTTTTTCGCTTTGAGTTTTGTTGTTGTAGGTTTGGTTGGCTTTTCTTCTGGTGCAGGGGGCGTAGCGTGGGGTTCGTCTTTTTTAGATACGGTGATTTCAATTCTGCCACTGGTCAGCTTGCCGGAGAAGGTTGCTTCGGGATCGTCCACAAAATTATAGGTTTGGCTGACTAAGTACTCTCCGGGTGGAACCAGATTCTCGGAAAAATTGTCAGGTGGTAACGCGGTCGAGGTGTCACCCAGCTCGAACACTTCGCCCGGCTGGATAGTTTGCTTCTGCTTCACAACGGGCAGCATAATTCTCCACGCGGCCTCGCGTACGATATTTTCAGGGTTTTTGGCATTTCGTATGGTGATGTGCCAATTCACGATAGGGTTCGTATAGAAAAACGTTTGGGCCGTTTTGTTGTTGTTGCGGACATACAGCTTGCAAGGGACCGCGATGCTTGTCAGCGGGGATTTGTCCTTTCGCAGGGGTTTTAAGCCTAACTGCATGCCGTCGACCGTTTCGCCCCATGATGTTTTTTGAGAACGGTCAATATGTGTCCGGGCTGCCGTTTCCTTTGGCTCCGTTGGCGTTTCGGATGTTTCGGATTTTGGCTTGGCGGCAACGGTTAACACCAGTTTGCCGGTGGTGAGTTCGCCTGAGAAGTCGGCCTTGGGATCTTTATGGAAAGGATACGTCTGGCAAACCGTATACTTCCCGGGCGGGAGAAGCACATGTGGATTGCCTTTGGTATCGAGTGCCAAGTCGACATGCCCCAAGTTGAGCGTTTGGAAAGGCTGTATGGTTTTGTGCTGCATCCATGACTTGACTGCGCTGTCAAGGGAAACGCCGATCCGCTTCCCACCGGCATCGTATACGGCAGGAGGATTGCTCAGGAGTTCATTGCGGTTGATAAAAAGGTTTTTCCGGTTTTTATAGGTATTGCGAACCAACAACTCCAATCGCACCGTTTCACCTTCCTGATAGCTGGACTTATCAACCGGATCGAAGGCCAGCCCCAGTTGCAGGTCGTCGACAACCTTCCCCCAAGCGGCTCTTGGTTTGAAGTTTGGATTGGCAACAACGGTCAACTCCGGTTCTCCCGAGTCGAGTTCGACGAGAGCGAGTTTCGGCAGTTTACGGATACGGTAATGCTGGCTGACGCGGTATTTCCCCGGCTCAAGCCATGTAGCATATGTGGCACTGAAAGTATCGGTGGGTGATTTTTTGTTATACACGTGAACTTCGCAAAGATAGTATATTGCTCCCGGCTCCAGCACCATACGCCGGACACCTTGATTGATTTTCGCTTGGAGGAGAACCCGCATCGGTTCACTCTTGGCGTTCTTTACCGTTGGTATTCCTCTAGGTAGTAACTGAATCTCTGCCGGCTTCTTGCCCGTATTACGGACGGAGAGTGTGAAGCGAACCGTTTCGCCTACAACCCACTTGGACTTCTCTTCCGCAACAGGGGTCAGACCCAGTTGCAGATCGTCGACCGTCTTTCCCCAGACAGTGGAGACATTTGGAGTCTGCATAGGAGAAATTTCAAATTCGATCGGAGGGCTGACGACCCGCAGTGGCTTGCCATCCTTCGTGTGGAGCTTGAAAGCGGCACGTATCGTGTGATTTCCGGGATAAAATTCCAGGAGTTGGTTTTGATCTTTGCTTCGCCATTCCCACTCTTTTCCCAGGAGCAGGTCAATACCATCGCGTTGGGAACCCGGTTTGAGTTGGAGTGTTTTGACCAGCCCCAATTGGAGCGGAGCGGTGGAACGATACCAATGGCCGTCATATTCTATTTCCCAGTTTGCGGGCTCTTGCCCCATCTTGACGTCGAGTTTCCCTTGATTCCGCAGAGCGGCTTCCAGTTGAGGCGTTTGTCCGATTTGCCAAATTTTCTTCTTGGCGGTCAAGCAACATTGCACTCCTTTTTCGGACTGGCCCCAGATGCACGACGGTTTTGACGCATGGAAAGAGAGGTCGATGTCGACCGTTTGATGGTCCTCGACCGTGATCTCGATTTTTCGATAGGTTTTCGCGAGCTTTTTCGCCAGTTCTTTATCGGAAAGGGAGTTAAAAGCCGGCTGTGCGCGTACGGTGTACTTGCCCGGCGTCAGGTTTCGGAATTCGAAAGTTTTTGCGTGAAGGACTTTTATACAGGGCATAAGGCCATCCATAAATTTCCAATCTTCGTGTTCGAGGTAGACCATGTAATGGATGGGCCATTCGGGATTCCGGTTGCAGATCACTCGGCCGCGAATCGTGCCGGTGCGATCGGGTGCCGACTCGAAGGTGAAGACGGGTTCATGGGTCGGCTTTTGTTGGGACTGCTCGATCGACATTTTGAGGTTGGGAGGAAGGGACAAGGTGTCCGGCAGCGTGGGCAGCACTGTAAACTCCACCTCGCCCGAACGGATCGACTTTGAAATGACAGCCATGCCATCGGAAACGGTATCCGGTCGTTCGGAAATCAAGCACGCTTGACTCGCACGATAGGTTCCGGGCGCCAAATTGATCGGTCGCGGGAGTGCTTGACGGTTGGCAAGCAACGGATCGCCGCTTTGAGATGATTTTCTGATGTAAATAGAGTTACTCCCCACCTTGACGACTTCCCCCGGCTGCACGACTTTTGCTTTTGTCGGCCACCCACTCAAAGGAAAAGTCTTTCTTGAGGAACCTATCTCTTTCCCTTGAGCGTCTCGTAGGTGAGGTAGCGGGAAAAGGGCAGGAAAGTCGAGCGTTTTGGGTTTCTTGGTCGTGTTGCGAACGTATACGTCGAAGAGAACCGATTTCCCCTGATCAAAAGTATCGACGTTGTCATGCTGCGGGGAGGGAGCCAAAGCGAGGCCTGTCTGGAGTCCATCAACCACTTTTCCCCAGGCAATTTTGGGGTATTTTTTGGTGATCTGGACCTGGACCGAGTTGGTCTCCAGTCGCACGGTTCCTTTTCGGTCTTTCTTATAAAGCCGGAAAGCGAAGCGGACGTTATGCCTGCCCGGCTTGAGGACGAGGGGGACGTGTTGTTTTTTGTCCTTGTCGTAGCGTGTCCATTGGTGGCCGAGTGTCAGGTCGATGTCGTTGCACTGGACCCCAGGCTCGATATATAAGGAATCTATCAAAGCGGTATGTCTGATGGTGCATTGATACCAGACACCGTCGTATTGGACTTCACTCGTTTTGGCGACAGAGGAAAAGTCCACCTCGACGGAGCGTTTTCCCAGGTTCCGGAGATCGACTTCAAACTTGGGGGTTTGGCCGACTTTCCACATGGTTTTTGAGGTCGTTAGTCGGCATTGCACCATGTCGACCATATTACCCCAGGTGCCGGGGCCCGGGTCTCTCACCGAGACGGCCGACGTTACGCTCTTGGTGCCGAAAAGTTTGGGGTAACTTTTCAGCTCCTCGTCAGTTTTGTATCGTATGGCTCCATCCGCGTTCTCTTTTGATGAATCAAGTTTGGCAGCCGGTTCGTGTGAGTCGGAAGGCATTTTTGCCGTCTCGAAAGAGCACTTGACGTCGGCCACTTGACCGTTCTTGACCGTGACCTTGGTCACTTTATGGATTTTTCTGAGTTCCGCGGCGAGTTTTTTATCGGAGACGGCGCCGGCATCGAGGTGTGAACGGACGGTATATTCCCCGGGCGGCAGGTTCCGAAACTCGAACGTCTCTCCGGCCTTAACGGTCATGTTGGGAAGCTCGCCACCATTACGCTTCCAATCTTTATGTTCGAGGTAGACAACATAATCGCTCGGTAATTTCGGATCGTCAAAGCCGGTCACCTTACCGCGAATCGTGCCGGTGCGATCGGCCGCCGGATCGAGCGCGAAGACCGATTTCACGGGGAACGTGGTCATCGATATGTTTTGGACGTCGAGTTTGCTCAGCAGCTTGATTAAATCCATAAAGCTCTTCGACGGAACGTCCTTACTCGAACGAATCATGACTTTCAACTCGGGCGATTTTTCGAGCAGTCCCGCAATCTTTTTACTTAAAGCTTCTTTCGTGAAATGTTCATACCCGATCCAGTACGAGGGGACGCTTTTGTAGTTCCCTTCCGCATCGATCAGATCCACGGTCAACGTCTTCACGGTCTGCGGATCTATTTTCTCAGTGTCGGGATCGAAGACGATGAATCCTATTTTATTCGTGACAATCCTTACCCCAGTTGCATTTGGGTCTTTTGACTTCGGATCTTTGGCGTATGCGACGGCTTGGATGTCATATTCACCAGGGAGCAGTTTAAGAGGTTTGTTTTTTCCGTTTTTATCTTTGGTAAACCAATCTTGGTGAAGTTGGAACAGAGCTTCGTCGATCTCTTCGCCCGGTTTACAAATCGGCATCTTTCCTGTGACTCGACCTTCCCAGTGATAAGAGGTTCCATTAACCAGGATTTCGAGCGGAATGCCACCGGGGCCGAGTTGCACGGTGAGTTCTTTCGAATGGTTTCTCAGGTCGAAGGACAGCCGGGATTTTTCGTTGGCGAAAAGACCACAATGTTGGAGTCGGACTTGAATGCCTTCGACTGGTTTGTTCCAAGGAACTTTCTTGTGGAGCTCGCTTTTCGGGAAATTTGCGTATTTTCTAGGTGTTTTCGATTTGTCAGGAATCTCGATTTCGACCGTATTGCTGAAGATCTGCATCTTGCGGGCGTGTCCTTGACTGGAAGGTTCTTCGGCGTAGACCATAGCTTGGATCTTGTACTTGCGGCCCGGAAGCAGGTTGGGCTGTCTTACCGGTGAGCTCAACTCCTCTTCTCCGTTAATTCTCCCATCTATACCAATTTGGAATTGCACACCCATGCGGCTTTTGCCCGGCCCGCAAACCGGAGGCAAAGGCAAACGCCCCCCCGTAACCGGTATCAAAGGGGAAAACCCCCCGAAACCCATATCAGGATCGGGAGGCACTCCATTAATCCACATTTCGACCGGACGGCCATGCTGGCCGAGCTGGACCGAAAGATTCTTCGAGTTATTGCGCACGTCGAAGTAAAAGCTCGGCATACCGCTGCTGATATCGTCCAACCGCAGCCGCGATTGCACGCCCTCGACCGACTTACCCCACGGCGTTTTTTGGGAATGTGCGATGTGTACCCGGGCTTCCGCTTCCCGTATCAACTTTCTTAATTCAGCCGATGCGTCGGATTTCGGTTTTGCAACTACAACAAAATTGCACTCACCCGTGGTAAGCTTACCCGAAAAATCGGCTTTGGGGTCATCATTGAAGGCATAAGACTGTCGGACACGATATTTTCCAGGTGGCAACAGAACGCAATTCTTTGAAATGTTATTGTAGTCCTCGGGTTTCGGTTCTTCACCCTTGGCGAGTAGACGAAGATGGAGCTCTCCCAATTCGATCACTTCACCCGGCTTGATTATTTGTTTTCGTGGCATGACCGGCATGTTGATTACCATTGCATGAGGTACTAATGACTTGCCGTCCTTGTTTTTTATGTCCAGTGGCGGCGGCAGGAAGGGCTTGTAGTCGACAATCGTTTTGGGTTTTTTGCCCGTGTTGCGGAGGAGCAGGCTGAAGTAGGCAGTCTTGCCTGCGTAAAAATCGGGGCCGTTGACGGGCTCCTGGGAGATGCCTAATTGGAGCCCGTCAACGTTTTTACCCCAGGCGGCTTTTTTGTGTTTTGACTGGGGAATCGCTTCGATTTTGACCGGGTTGCTCAGGACTTTTGTCTTGCCGGGGCGTCCAAACATGGGGGGGCCGGCGGCATAAACGACCGCTTGCACGGTGTGGTAGCCGGGTGTCAGATCGAGTTGTTTG
>JASFHG010000192.1:0-7045 GCA_050123355.1 Planctomycetia bacterium | reverse complement strand
CAAAATCGCGGGGACAAGCCCCGCCGCTAACAAGTGTATAAGCACTCACCAAATTTGGAACTACGGACATTTCTTTTTCAAAGTTAGCGAAGCATGGGACTTTTTACCGCTCGAATCAAGATCAAGGAGCTTGCCCGCCTGACGCGACGTATGGGGATCTCGCTTCAAGCAGGGGTCGACGTGCGCAAGATGCTCGAGCGTGAAGCGACCGGGTCCGGGCGTCCGGTTTTTTTGGATCGGCTCGGTATGATCAAGGAGCGAGTGGATGCCGGAGGTTCTTTTGCGGATGCGGTCGATGCGACCGGCGAGTTTTTTCCACTTCTTTTTCGCGAGATGGTGCGGCTTGGTGAGGAGACCGGTCACCTGCCGGCCGTTCTGACACAGATGGCTGACCATTATGACGCGGCGATGCGCCAACAGAAAGCGTTTCTTGCGGCGATTTTTGGGCCGATGGTTCAACTGGTCATCGCGGTCTGCATCATCGGATTTTTGATCTGGATCACTTCGTTCATCAAGAACGACATCCTTCAGATCGGGCTTACCGGTACGGCGGGCGTGATCGTTTGGTTTGGGATGGCCGGTTTGGTCGCGTTCGGACTGGTGTCGCTTTGGCGAGCTTTTTATCTCGACTTGCCATGGACGCGAGCGATCAAGCGGCTCTTGTTTCGGGTGCCGGCCATCAGTCACGCGGTGACGCTGATCTCCATGACGCGACTCACCTGGGCCCTGAGCCTGACGTTCAACTCGGGGATGGACGTCCGTCACGCGATCCGGCTCGGGCTGCGTGCGTCGATGCATCCCGATCACCTGGACCAAGAGCGAAACGTGAACCGCCTGGTGGAGGAAGGGCTGGGCGTCTACGAAACGTTCGTGCAGATGGGCTGCTTCGATTCGGTTTTTCTCGATAGCCTTCGTGCCGGCGAGGAGGCAGGCATGATCGCCGAATCGATGGCCCATCTTTCCCGCACTTATCAGGAAAGGGCTTTGGTGGCGATCGCGGCCCTGTCGATCGCTGCATCTTGGGCGGTTTGGATCTTGGTCGCCGGGTTTATCATCTTCTTCATTTTCCGAATTTTCGGGACGTATGTTAACGCGATAAGTGGAGCATAGGGGTTTTCTAAATATATCCCCTCTTGGGAGTGGCGGCTAAATCGCTATAGGCGCTTTGGTACACTCGTCGTAAAATTGTGGTTTTCGCTGTCTGCTTACTTGATTGTTATGAAAAAGGAAACCCATGCGCACTTTCCTGGTTACCGGTGGAGCCGGATTTATTGGATCAAATATTGCCGAAACGCTTTTGGAACGTGGTGATCGTGTCCGGGTGCTCGATAATTTGAGTACCGGCCACAAGTCGAATATCGAACCGTTTCTCGATCATCCCCATTTCGAATTCATCGAGGGGAGTATCTGTGACGCCAAGACGGTTGCCAAGGCGGTCGCCGGGGTCGATACGATTTTCCACGAAGCCGCGCTCGCCTCGGTGCCGAGGAGCGTAGAAGCACCGCTGGATACCAACGCCCATTGCGTGACCGGGACCGTTACCGTGTTGGACGAGGCGCGGAAGGCCAAAGTGCGTCGGGTTGTCTACGCCGCATCGAGCAGCATGTATGGTGATCAGCCCTTCGCAAGCAAACGGGAAATCGACAGTCCCGATCCGATTTCGCCCTACGGCGTTGCGAAGCTTGCCGGCGAGTATTATTGCCGCGCGTTTTATGCCAGCTATGGTTTGGAGACGGTCTGTCTGCGATATTTCAATGTCTTCGGCCCGCGTCAGGATCCGGGTAGCGAGTACTCGGCGGTGATCCCGCTCTTTATTACGGCGATGCTCGAAGGTCGTCAGCCGGTCGTGTATGGCGATGGTCTTCAATCGCGCGACTTCACGTTTGTCGAGAACGTCGTTCGTGCGAACCTGCTGGCGGCGGACGCTCCCGACGTGGCCGGGCGAGTCTTCAATTGCGCCAATGGCAAGACGACCGACCTCCTGACGTTGGTCCGGTTGCTCAACGAACTGCTCGGTACGAAGATCGAGCCCAAGTTCGACCCGCCTCGTGTCGGTGACATCCGCGACAGCTTGGCCGACATTACCGAGGCGCGCAAGTGGCTCGAGTATGAGCCGCCTGTCGATTTTGAAACCGGTTTGCGTCGCTCGATCGATTATTATCGCTCGATCCTGGGATAGAACGTAAAGACCCCGTATTGATTATTTGAAAGCCTCCCATGTCCAACTCCGAGAAAACGCTCGTCACGGTCGCGACCTATAACGAGATGGAAAACCTGCCCCTTTTGGTCGACGCGATTTTTGAGCAGTTGCCCGAGGCTCATGTTCTGGTTATCGACGACGGGTCGCCCGACGGGACCGGGGATTGGGTTGACGAACGTGCCAAGGAGGACGGCCGGGTCCATTGTATCCACCGCGAGGGGAAGCTCGGGCTGGGGACGGCGATCATTGCCGGGATGCGGTATGGCATCGAGCACGGGTACCGGTACGTCTTGAACATGGACGCCGATTTCAGCCACCATCCACGCTACTTGCCCAATTTGGTTGCCGGGATGGATCCGGAGGAGGGTGAAGGGGTGGACGTGATGATCGGGTCGCGCTACGTGCCGGGCGGTGGTGTTGAAGGATGGCCGTTTAAGCGACACTTCATGAGCCGTGGCGTGAATATGTACGCCCGTCTGATGCTCGGGATCAAGTCGAGGGATTGCAGTGGCTCGTATCGCTGCTATCGGACGACGCTTTTGGAGAAGATCGACTTCGACGCGATCCGGAGCCGAGGCTATTCTTTCCAAGAAGAGATCCTCTTCCACCTACGCCGGGCCGGTGCCCGATTCGGCGAGACACCGATCGTCTTTGCCGATCGCGAACGGGGTGAATCGAAGATCGACTCGAAAGAGGCCGTTTCCGCCCTGTGGGTCCTTTTCCGAATTGGCCTGAGCCGCCCGTTTCGGTAGTTTGGCGGTTCAAAGTCACTTCAATATTTCAGCGTAAGTTTAGCCGCCGAAAATCGTTCGGCGGGTCTTCGCGGCTTAAAACACGTCGGACGATGTCCGACGGCTAAACAAAGATCGAGGTTTTGCCTGTTCCAGGCCAAACGATCGGCACAATCTGACCTTTTTCTGTCGAGGGTCAGGCACCGGCGAATCAATACCGGTGCAATCCGACTAACCCACATGGGCCATATAAAACGCTGATCTCGGGTCGGTGTCGAGCGGTCCTCTCTTTCCTGCCGAAAAAGTGAGTGGTTCAATAGCCTTCCCGTATATCTGTCTCTAGGAATAGTTTCATAGCTCAAAACGGTTCCATTTTTATGTGGCATCTTGTGGTCATCCGAAGGATCAACCACAAGATAGGGGCTGTCAGAAAGCTATGAAATTAATACTAAGAAATCCTGAAAGGGGTGCGTCGTGCAACGGTCGCTAAGCTTAGTCCTGCCCATCCGTAATGTGCAAGCTACTTTACAATCCACCATGGAATCTCTCCTCGATTCGCTTTGCGATCAGGTGACGAGGTTAGAGGTGATTCTGATCGATGATGGTTCGGCGGACGACACGGCAGAAGTCGTTTTTGGAATCGTCGAACGTTATCCGCAAGTGAAGGCGTTGTATCATGACACGCCTCGGGGATGGCAGAAGTCGGTCGAGCGAGGTTTGGCGCTGGCCACCGGCGAGATGCTGTTGATCCATGAGGAGAATTGCCGGCTGTCGATCGATTTGGCAAGCCGTCTCTTTACGGCCGCCGAACATGGTCCCTTGGTTCTCGGGACGGTCCGTCCCATCCGCTGGCCCCATCGATGGATCGGTTGGCGTCAGGGGGAAGTTTGTGGCGGCTTTCGTTTGATCGTTCCGGCAAAGCTCGAAGAGTACGGCCATGCGGTAGAGAGCATTTCTCATCTTGCAACCCGAAAGATCAAGGAGTCGGACGGTTGGCGAGTCGTTCCGATAGCCGACAATCCGGCAGGGGCGGGCGAGCAATTCAACGAGGGTCGCTATTATCACCGTTCCGACGCCCACCGCTCGGCCGCACCCGGCCGCTTACCGATCACCCATCACCCCAACTTCCTGCACCAGATCCGTGACTTCGCACTGGGCGAATAGTTTGGTAGGTGCTGCCGCACCATTGGGATTTCCAATACGTTTGTTTTGCTAATATACAATGTGACGAATGATTTGGTAGTTTAGCCGTCGGACATCGTCCGACGTGTTTTCAAGCCGCGAAGATGCGCCGAGCGATGTTCGGAGGTTAAACATCTCTGATAAATATTGTCGTATCAATATGTTGGCATTATTTCGGGCAATGTTTCGCGAAAATAAGAGGTTTTTGTGGGTTCTTTTTTACTGGCTGATGGACGTATTCCATAAGCCAAAGCTTTCAGGAGATTTACAGCCATTTAAAGGCTGCAAAAACGTTCCAAGTCCCCTATTGCCCCGAGGGCGTGACACGTATATAATAAGGGCGTCGGTGGAACAGAATGAGAATCTTTTTCCCGCCGTATTTTCATGCGGTATAAATAACCGACGGGCCATGAGTTGACCTCGTTGTTTTGCAGTAAGCGAAGGCTCAACGACAAGAAGTTACGTTTGACCTCTGGGCAAGAGTCAAACGGTTTTGGTTTGATTTCGTCGTTCTTGTTAAATCAGATTTGGTTTGGCGTTTTGCTTGCGCCGAGAATTTGATGACGATGGCTTCGGACCACACGGGGAAAGCCATGAGTACTACCCATTTCAGTTTGCCCAATGAGGCTGGACGGTCGTTTCCAGCGAATATCAATGCGACGTCTGAAGAAGAGGATCGTCGCCCTCTGCATCAACTTAGCCGGGTTCGCGAGCGTGAAGGGGTTTCGCTACGCGCGATGGCACGTCGTCTCGGGACCGATGTCCAAACGGTCCGCCGCCAGGAAAATCAGTCATCCGACCTGTTGCTGAGTGAGCTTTACGAATGGCAAGATGCTCTCGGTGTGCCGGCGTCCGAACTTTTGGAGGACTCCAATTCGATGGCCGACCCGATTCGGCATCGCGCCCAAATGATCCGGTTGATGAAGACGGTCGCTGCGATTCAGGAACGGGCTCGCCAGCCGGCCATCCAGCGCATGGCACAAATGATGCATGAACAGATGCTCGAGCTGATGCCTGAGTTGGAGGAGGTCACTGCTTGGAACGCGGTCGGACATCGACGTAACGCCAACGAGCTGGGAGCCGCTGCCGATCGATGCCTCGGTAACGACCTGTTCGACCGTTTTGATTAGGCGGGCGGCAAGGCCGCAGCTGGTCGAGCTGCCGCTCGGTTGGTGTTGGCCCGCTCCCGTTGGTCGCTGGATGTTGTTGATGAGGTTTTCGTCGTTTTAGCGACTAATGCTTCGTTGCGTTACTGCTTTATTTCGCGTCATTCCAAGCCGGAATTGAGACGTAGTCTCTATTCCGGATCCGAAATAGGGCACGCTTCGCGGCCCAATTTCGGCTTGGTGCGTGAAAAGATTCTTTAAATATCTGAGACTCAGTAAACTCTATGCCGGTATCTTGGCAATTCGATCGATCTGCCTCAGGATGATCACGAATAACGGGACATAGGCGATATCTGCGCCGAGGAGCACGAGGATAAACCACCACGGTAGCGCTCCGTTGAAGACATAGATCAAGGCCCAAAGCGAGCAGAGCAGCTTGCTCCACATCCCGAGCGCTAGGACGTTTCGGTTTCGGAGAGGGTCGGATGCACTGAGATGATAGCCGACGCCAAAGAGCACGACGAGGATGCCGGTCAATTGGATCGGGAGTACCAATGCCGGTTTCGGGACTCCGACCATCTTATAGCCTTCGTGATAGAAAACCAGCATGCAAAATCCGGCTAGAAAGTTGAAGGTACCGGCGAATCGCAGCAGCCAGTACATCCAGGGACGCAGGACTGAACGGTTCGAGCTATTCATGGTTGGTTTTCCTTCTCGCTGATAGAGTTGGGCCGTGGGATGAGTCGCAAAGACTCAGGCTATCAGAAAAGGTGATTTGCTGGCAAGAGGAGGATATTGGGGGGTATGCGAGCTTTATTTCCGGATGAGGCCTTACCCGGTCAGCCTGTCTTTCCCGTTTTGATGCTTTTCAGGGGTTTTTCTTCCCCCAAAAATCGACGCGAAAAGGGGCAAATTGGCATAGCGGTCTCTGCCCCATTTTGCCTATAATCCGGCCCGTTTCTTAATCTCCATATATATGGAATCAAAAACTTAAACCGGAGTACATCCCACGATGATCGGACAAGGAGGTCCGACACCATCGACCGGACGGTTTCGTATTTTGCGAACGGTCCTCTTTGTTGGGCTGGTGGTTATGACATGGACGTCGACCACTGTTGCCGAAACGCTGACGCTGCGCATCGATTGGGGTGGCAATCGACCGATCCGATACCGGGGGAGCATCTCGCTGAGCGAAGGTCACATCGATCATATCCGTCCTCTTGGCGTGGAAGCGGACGAGCCCGGTTCGATTTGGATCGATCGAGATCGTGTTTGGGTCTCGCCGATCGGACCTCGCGTCTACGATGGACTCGATATACGGATTAACGCTCCGCTTGAGTCTGCCAAATTGCGTGTGGAGCTTGGCTTGGATCCGAACTCTCCGTCAACGTCGGTCGTGGAGGTTCCCCTCGCCAAATTGCTTCACGAGTCGGTTTCCTCCAATTTGGACAAGCATGGGACACGAGTTCTCTTGCGACGTGCTCCGGGCGATGTGTTTCGAGTTGATTTTAAAAAACGTCCCTTGGTTTTTAGCGGGCAAGAAGATTTTCTTTTCGAGCTGACGCCCCATCTCCTTCCCTCGACAAGCGGGCGATGCCAAATTGCCATTCGCCTTTGCCGTGCGAGCAACGGTAAAACCGTCCAAGAGGTTGCCACGATCGACCTGGACAAACAGGAGCAGCCGATCCCGGTTCGGGTGCCTCTCACGCAAGGTGATGGCGTGTCTGAAGGGGTATACGATGTGGTGATCGATTTGGTTCATTTCCCGTCGTTCAATTTGCCGCAAGTCGGTTCTCTGCCGGTGGGCCGGAAGAAGACCATACTGA
>JASFHG010000191.1:0-7049 GCA_050123355.1 Planctomycetia bacterium | reverse complement strand
GCGGGGCATCCAACGAGAATTTTCGATGTACTCCAAGGCAGCTCAATCCTCTCCGATTTGATCCTTGCTCATGGTAGTGCTAATGAAGGAGGTGCTATCTATAACGAAACGGACCTGACGATTGAAAACAGTGTCCTGTCTAACAATCAGGCCGATAGTTCTGGTGGTGCGATTTATAACGCAGGTATTTTAACGGTGACGAATTCATCGTTTATTAACAATCGCTGTGAATCTTCATCTGGGCGTGGCGGTGCCATTCGCAATGCAAGTAACAGTATTGCAACAATCACGGATTCCTTATTTACCAAGAATGAAACCTATAGTAGTGGTGGTGGAATTTATGCTTATGAGAGCATGCTAACGGTCACCAATACTACTTTTGAAGAAAACTCTTCTTATCTTAGCGGTGGTGGAATTACTCTCAATGCCAGTACGGCAACCATTATCGGCTCCACATTCGAGGGCAATTCTACTAATTCGTCCGCTTACGGTGGTGGCGGAATCGCAAGCCTTGGTGGCAAATTGACGGTTATCAATTCCACATTCTCGGAGAATACAACCGGTGGTGATGGAGGCGGAATTTATTGTAAAACGGGATCCTTAATGGTCGTTAATTCCACGATCGTTGACAACTCATCCAACTTAGATGGTGGCGGAATTTACAATGACAGCTACTCGGTAGCTATCCTAAACAACATAATTGTAGCAAACAATACAAATAGTACTGGTTTTCATAACGACTTACAAGGTCATTTTCAAGGATCTTACAACTTCATCGGAGTCGGATCTCCAGCATCCTTTACGGACGGTGTCGATGGCAACCAGGTGGGAACCGAGGGGGAGCCACTTGATCCGATGCTTGGGCCGCTGCAGGATAACGGGGGGCCGACGCTGACGATGGAGCCGTTGCCGGGCAGTCCGGTCCTCGATGCGGGCAGTGACGCCGTGGCGACCGGCCCGACTGGGATGCCGTTGTTGGTGGATCAACGGGGCTATGTGCGTCAATATAATATGGTCGACATCGGAGCGGTGGAGTCGCAGCCATTGGGGATTCCGGTCGCTTATGGTGACATTTTCGCGTTGGACCAAGACGGTTCGATCACTTTCGAAAAGTCCGACCTCTTGGCCAACGATTTTTCTATCGACGGAAGTTTGCTCGATGTACAAATTCTCAGTGATCCAGAACATGGAACGCTGGTAGACAATCAAGACGGCACGCTCACCTACACGCCTGCGGCTGGCTTCTGGGGAACGGATGCCATTGTCTACCAGGCAACCAACAGCACCTACGCATCCAACGTGGTGGACGTGGTCTTTTCGGTCATCTCGCCGCAGAGCACGATTGTTACGACGGCCGACGACGAGCAGGACGGCAATTTGGCCCCCGAGGATATCAGCCTCCGCGAAGCGTTACACAACCTGGGGGCCACGCAAATCCAATTTTCGCCCGACTTGCTCGATCAGGCGATCTTCCTGCAGGACAGGCTTTACATCACCAGTAGTGTACACATAGCCGGACTGGGACAATCTCACCTCATCATTCGTGGAAATGACCGGGTTAATTTCCAAAACATGGCAACGGAAGGGGTGCAAATCTTCAGGGTGACAGAAGGAAATTCCACCATTTCCGACATGACCATTACCAAAGGCGCTTCGGACCAGGGAGGCGGCATCTACAATAATGCCGAACTTACCCTTGACCATGTAACACTCTCCGGCAATATGGCTCACAGTGGTGGCGCAATCTACAATCTCGGCACACTAACCGTCGACTACTCCACCATATCCGACAATTTGATCCGGGAACAATCCGGCGGCGGAATTTTTAACGGCGACGGTATCTGCACGGTTACGAATTCTATCATCTCGGGCAACCAAGCCGAAACCTATTATAATAGCCTGACGGGCGGGGGTATCTATAACAGTAATGGTGAGCTAACGATTATTGATTCTTCCATTACCAATAACTCGGCAAATTCTCTTACATACTCTCGGGACACCCTGGGCGGTGGAATCAGCAATAAAAATGGCACGGTAACCGTAATTAGCTCTACGTTTTCGGGCAATTCAGCGAATACAGGGAATTCCTCCGATGACGCTTTCGGTGGCGCCATTTACAACCAAAGTGGCACCATCACCGTAACCGACTCCGTATTCTCCGAAAATACCGCCGATGATCGAGGAGGCGGAATTGCCCATGACTCCGGTACGTTGACCATAACGAATTCCACGTTCTCGAACAACTCGGCCTTCTATGGTGGCGGCATTAGCATTTACCAGAACAACACCGATACTACAAACACAATTACCGACTCTACTTTCACCAACAATACGGCAGAATATGGCGGTGCCATCGAGAACATGGTCGAATATAACGGCCTTGCCTCGCTCGACATTGCCGGTAGTACTTTCTCCGCCAATTCGGCATATATGGACGGAGGAGCCATTTACAATTATGGTAACGGCCTTGCTCAACTATCTATCAGCAACAGCACCCTCACGGCCAATTCGGCCGACGGCGCTGGAGGAGCCGTTTACAGCGAGCCCCAAGGAAATGTCGGTGACCTATATATCCCCTTTGTCCTGAAAATTGCCAACAGCACGATCACCGGAAATTCGGCGACCCATGGTGGGGGAGTCGTTTCTATAAACAATTCCTTAAGTTCCATTATTGATAACTCGATTATCGCGAACAACACGGCCTCTGGCGCGAGTCCCGATGTTTATGGAAATAACTTGCTAATAGGTTCGCATAATTTGATCGGAGACGGATCGGGCCAAGACGCTTTGATGGATGGAGTGGACGGAAACATGGTGGGAACGACTGCCGCACCACTCGATCCGATGCTGGGACCGCTGCAGGACAACGGGGGCCCGACATGGACCATGGAACCATTGCCGGGAAGCCCCGCAATCAATGCCGGCAGTGACGAACTAGCCACCAATCCGGAAGGCTACCCGTTGATGATCGATCAACGTGGCTACGCGCGTCAATACGAAACGGTCGACATCGGAGCGGTTGAAAGCCAGCCAATGGGCGTTCCGATTGCCTACAACGATGCGTATACCATGGACCAAGGTGGCTCGCTCCTTTTGGCGGTGGCAGATCTTTTGAGCAACGACCTGTGCAACGATGGCAGCCTATCGGACTTACAGATCCTTGCCGAACCGGAACATGGAACGCTGGTCGACAATCAGGATGGAACCTTCACCTACACGCCCGAGCCTGGATTCTGGGGGACCGACACCATTACCTATCAGGCAGTGAACGGCTCGCTCACCTCGAACGAGGCTACCATTTTCCTTTCGGTAATTTCGCCGCAAAGCGTTATCGTGACAACCACCGACGACGAACAAGACGGCAATTTGGCAGCCGACGACATCAGTCTCCGCGAAGCAATCCTGGATCTGGGAGCATCCCAAGTCCAATTTTCGCTCGATTTGATTAACCAAACCATTCCTATAGCCCAAACCCTTCCGATTGCCGACGTTCAAATTGTCGGTCTGGGCCAATCGCACCTTACCCTTGCAGGAATCGGTTACAGCGTCATCCTCGATGTGGTTCAAGGTAACTCTACTATTTCGGACTTGGCGATTACCCAAAATTATCCCAATACGGCCTGCAGCTCGATTTCCAACACGAGCGATCTTACCATCATTGATGTAACGTTCTTCCACAATTCGGGCGGCGATGGCGGTGCAATTGCGAACGTAGGCGATCTTACCATCATTGATGTAACGTTCTTCCACAATTCGGGCGGCGATGGCGGTGCAATTGCGAACGTAGGCGATCTTACCGTTATCCAATCCACATTCTCCCACAATTATTCGGCAGAATTTGGCGGTGCAATTCACAATATTGGCAGCTTGGTCGTTGTCGATTCAACATTTTCCGAAAACTCAGCAAGCGAGGGTGGCGGTGCGATTTTTAATGATGGTGGTACCTTGACCGTAACAGGATCGACATTCGCTAATAATTCAGCATATGGTGGTGGTGGAATTCTTGCTGCTTGGGATGCTGTAACAACGGTTACGAATTCAACGTTCTCGGGCAATGAAGCAAGTAATGCCCCGGGAGGTGGAATTTATAATGCCAATGCCGAACTCACCGTTACCAACTCTACCTTTTTCGATAACATTTCCCTGCTGGGAGGTAGCGGTATTCATTGCAACAATTATGCCACAATCAACAATACGATTGTCGCAGGCAATGTAAGTATCAATGGAGGAACAGACATTGCCGGTACCGCTATCGGCTCTCACAATTTGATTGGAAGTTATAACGGTCAGTCGCTAATCAATGGAGTCGATGGCAATCTCGTGGGAACGGTCGAGAACCCGATCGATCCGATGCTGGGACCGCTGCAGGACAATGGCGGTCCGACACTTACTCATGAGCCGCTACCGGGCAGCCCGGCCATTGACGCAGGCGGCAACGCATTACTGATCAGCCCGCAAGGGCAGCCCATCGTGACCGATCAACGCGGCCTGGCAAGACAGTATGGCACCGTGGATATCGGGTCCGTCGAAATTCAGCCGCCCGGCGTGCCTGTCGCGTACTACGATGCCTTCACCGTGGATCAAGACGGTTTTTTGATGTTCAACATGTCGGATCTCTTGGAAAACGATGTTTGCGACACCGAAAATCCGCTCGAAATCCAAATCGTCGCCGAACCCGAACATGGCACCTTGGTCGACAACCTGGATGGGACCTATACCTACACGCCCGAGCCGGGGTTCTGGGGAACCGATACGTTTACGTATCAAACACTTAACGGCACCCTGGCTTCGAACGTTACCAACGTGTTTTTCTCAGTGATATCGCCACAAAGCACAATCGTTACAACGGCGAACGATGAACAGGACGGCAATCTGTCGCCCGACGATATCAGCCTTCGTGAAGCATTAGAGGACTTGAATGCCTCGCAGGTTCAGTTCTCGATCGATCTTCTGTATCAAGTAATCGACCTGAGCCAAACGCT
The DNA here is from genome assembly GCA_050123355.1 of Planctomycetia bacterium. Classification (GTDB taxonomy): domain Bacteria; phylum Planctomycetota; class Planctomycetia; order Pirellulales; family Thermoguttaceae; genus JASFHG01. The sequence goes on along the minus strand of JASFHG010000191.1, from coordinate 2,067 downwards.
TACTCCGGCCAACGTTTCCATTGTCGGATTGGGCGCGGGCCAACTCACGATCGACGGCAATGGCCAGCAAGTCTTTAATATCACCCAGGGCAATAACGCCATTTCCGACCTGAAGATCACCGGTGGCGATGCGGACAGCGGCGGTGCCATATTAAACAATGCCACCCTCACCCTCTCCGGCATGGCGTTTTTCGACAACACCGCCCATACCGCCGGTGGTGCGGTTTGCAATGAGACGGGTATCTTGACGGTGATCGACTCGACCTTTTCGGGAAATTATTCCGACATATTGGGCGGTGGCGTTGCAAATGCTATAGGCAGCTTGACGGTAATCGATTCTACCTTCTTCAATAATTACTCGAGGCAAGGTGGTGGGATCTATAACCTAACAGGTATGTTGACCGTCTCCGGATCTTCGTTCTTGGAAAATCAGGCGGAAATTGCGGGAGCCGGACTTTTGGTTTCTGGTGCAGAGGATGGCGTGGTCCATACCGTTTCGGATTCCGTGTTTTCAAACAACATCATCGAAGACAGTGGCAGTGGCGCCGGAATTCTCAACGGGATCGGCAATTTGGTCATCATCGACTCTACCATTTCAAACAACGACATTTTGAATGAAGGTGATGGTGCCGGGATCTATAACAGTAGCGGTACGTTAACGGTTACTGGCTCGACGATCTCCGGCAATTCCATTCTGTACGGCGACGGTGGCGGAGTCTTTAACCACGGCATCATCGACATTACGAACTCCACGCTCTCGAACAATTCTGCGGCCTGTGGTGGCGGAATTCGTAATGATGGTGGTGCCGTAACGTTGACCGACTCGATGGTCTTGGAGAATTCAACCCATAAATCGACCGGCAAGGGTGGTGGTATCTACAGCGCCGAAGGCATGCTGACCGTCACCAATTCCATCATCGCGGAAAATTCGTCAATCAATAGCGGCGGAATCCATAGCTACGCTGACACATTGACCATTACGAACTCCGCCATCGTAAGCAATGTGGCGGTCAATTCCACCGGGGGAATCGCATGTGTCAACGGACTGTCAGCAATCTTGAACAACTCCATCGTGGCCCAAAACGAGGCCGTTTCCGCTCCGGACGTTTTGGGCTGCTCCGGCTCCCATAACCTGATCGGCGACGGAACCGACCAATCGTCGCTCGTCGATGGTGTCGACGGCAACATGGTCGGCACGACCGAGGAACCGATCGATCCGATGCTTGACGAGAATGGCTATCCGCTGGTCACCTCGCCGGCAATCGATGCGGGCGACAACAGCCTGATACCGGCCGGGGTGATTACCGATCTGGCCGGGAACTATCGGGTGGTTTATGGCACGGTCGATATCGGGGCCTACGAATTCGGCTCGGTACCGCTCCTGCCGGGCGACGCGAACGGCGACCAGGCGGTCGACGCGTCCGACGCGACGATTCTGGCAGGCAACTGGCAAGCCAGCCCGGCCACCTGGACGATGGGCGATTTTAACGGCGACGGCGCCGTCGACGCTTCCGACGCGACCATCCTCGGCGGGAACTGGCAGGCGGAGCCCGTCATCTACCCGCGTTTCGCATGGGCGACTCTCCCCGGCACCCTGTTTGTCGACGCCGATGTCCCAACCGGCGGCGACGGCACCAAATGGGCCACCGCCTACGACGATCTCCAAGACGCCCTCACCCAGGCCGCTACCTTCAACACCGACGGCGACACGACCAACGACGTCACCCAAATCTGGATTGCCGAAGGCACCTACTGCCCCAGCGCCGAGCTCCAGCCGGGCGACGCCCGTTCGGCCAGCTTCTCGCTCGTCGACGGTGTTTCCCTCTACGGCGGCTTTACCGGCGTCGAAACCACTCTCGACCAGCGCGATTTCGAAACCCACACCACCACCCTCTCCGGCGACCTCGGCATCCTCGTCAACACGGCCGACAATGCGTATACGGTCGTCTACTGCGGTGAAGATATCGAAACCACCATCGATGGATTTACCATTACCAAAGGCAACAATAATTCGGGTGAAAGTAACCTTGGTGGTGGCGTTTTCAACGGAAGCACCCTAACCATAGC
>JASFHG010000190.1:0-7059 GCA_050123355.1 Planctomycetia bacterium | reverse complement strand
GCGATAGGTAATGAACATCCGCCACCGTGATCGGCTCCAGCGCATGCTCGCGAATAAACGCGACCGCCTTGGCCACATGTTCATTTCCTATCGCCAAAGTATCCGTCGAGGTTCGTATATCAATACCGACCGGCGGAACCAATATCGGATCGACAGGCACCGGTGCCGTTCCAGGGTCCTTTTGTTGCATCAATTGGTCAAGCAAAAGAGCCGCCCGATAACCGATCTCGGTCGCATCGACAACCACATTCGAAACCGGAGGGTCCAAAATCTCATTAATCGGATTACGGGACGCCCCCACGATAAGAATCGCTACCTGCTCCGGAATCAGAATCCCCAATTCATGGCACGCTTCACCAAGCTCCGTTGCCGAGCGAGACTTCCAGGCAAAAATTCCCACGGGCTTGGGAAGCGAAGCGAGCCACTCTTTCAGTCCGATCTTGTCCCGGTTTCTTTTTCGGGCACCTTGTCGCTGCTCTAAATGAGGGTGACAGGAAAACGTTCCACGCTTCTGCTTCACCGATTCTTCAAACGCATCCCGCAAGCTCGTGTAAAAATTATGCCGAAAGCTGCCGTAATAGGCAAAGTTTTTGAAACCAAGATCGGCAAAGTGATCTGCGGCCATGATGCCCATACCGGCCACGTCTTCACACACCCGCGGGATTACCTCGGATCGCTCAAAACTACTACTGGACATATTTACAATCGGCGCACCGCGATCCGTCACATGCGCCGCCGTATGCGGATCGTGAAGTTGGGTCAGGATCCCATCCACTTTCCACTCTTCCGACAGGCGCAGCACTTCATGTGCACCGTGTCCGGGCTCGTGTAAAATTTTCCATTGGTCTTGCTTTTTAGCGTAACGAGCCACCCCCTCGAGCAATTGGAAACCCCAAGCTGTAGCAGTGTGCACCAAAAGAGCGACGTTAAGTTTTTTGGGCATAAGAAAAGACCTCCCAGTAAGACATATTCTATCGCCGGTAAGGACGCTTGTATATATCTTTTTTGTGGAAAATAAGGATTATTTTTTATGCCCGATCGATACGTGTAACCTTGTTCACGTATAAGAATCTTCAACTCACAGATATTCATTGCCGGGCCGCTGAGCATTTCAAAAAAACGTCTCCCGGAAAGACACTTAATAAGTGCTTACAAAACCTCACTTTAGTAAAACACCCACGCGTTGTTTTTCACTTTTGCCATTGCCGACCATGAGCAAAAAGACACTCAACAAAGGTTGTATAGTGCCCCCCCTGCAACATGGAATTCGCTTCAAAATTTACTCTTTGAAAGGATATCAACGCAAAGACGCAAAACTACCCAAACGTTAAACTCCACGACTTGGAAATGCGATCCTTCAAGGGAGAAAATTCGATCGCAAAATGCCAGAAAAGCTAGAAACGCAAGAACAGTAAAAAGATAAGGATTGTCGCAAACCCAAGGCAGAAAACAAACTAAATCGATAATCTTTCAGGCGGTCCACACGCGGAGGAATCGAAAAGTACCCGACAAATGGTGGTTGCCTCATCCTCATCATAAGTGCTGGGCATTACGGATCCTCCCGTGTGGTTACGTCTCCTGCGGGGTCCGTCCTAATCCTCTTCAAAACCGGCCTTTTCGGAAATGGAGAAGGGGCGTATCTCGTCTTTATGGTAGGCGAGAATCAACTCACTGACAAAACCGATCGACATCAACTGGCCGCCAAAGAGCATCAAGCCCACCGAGTAAATCACGGCCGGTCGTTGATGCAATGGAATCATACCCCAAGTATCCGGAGCGAACTGAGTCACGACCCAATAACCGGCAAGATAAATCATGCCCAGTGCGCCGAGCAGGAACGCCCCTAGCCCAATCGTACCGAGCAAATGTTGTGGTCGTTGGCCGAACCCGGTCACGAATTTCACGGAAAGCAGGTCCAGAAAACCTTTAACAATTCGCGTCACGCCATACTTCGAGACGCCGAATTGACGAGCGCGATGCTGGATTACTATCTCGCCTACCCGATAGCCACGCGCGGCGGCCAAGACGGGCACGAAGCGATGGAGCTCGCCATAGAGTCGGACCTCGTCAAAAATCTCGCGGCGGTAGCACTTCATGCCGCAGTTATGATCGTGCAGATGGACGCCCGTCAGACGGCTGACCATCCAGTTGAACACGCGGCTCGGGCCGACCTTGTGCCAGGGGTCGTGGCGTACTTGCTTATAGCCGCTGACTACGTCGAGGTCCTGCTCCATCTTTTCCAAAAATCGCGGGATTTCGGCCGGGTCGTCCTGCAGGTCAGCATCGAGCGTCATGATCAGCTCACCGCGTGCGGCGGCAAAGCCGGCGTTCAGGGCGGCCGCCTTACCGAAATTCCGGCGAAAACGGATGGCTCGAACCCGCGGGTCCGCCTCGGACAGCTTCTTCAGGACATTCCAGGAGCTGTCTTTCGAACCGTCGTCAATAAAAACAAAGTCCAGATCATAGCCATGGTCCTGCCCGACCGCGTCGATCTGGCGGTGCAGTTCTTCGAGGCTTTCTTCTTCGTTGTAAACGGGAATAACGATGGATAACATGGTACGGTTCCTCGTTGGGTTTAGTCGCGAGACGCCCTGCTCGCGTCATTATTAGGTGGTGTGGTAGGGGGGGAGTTGGAAGGGGAGGGTGAAGGTGGGGTTACTGGTGAGGATTGTGGTTGGTGGGAAGATATGGTTTGAGATTTACGTAGCCCGGCGAGATATAAAACGCCGGAAAGGATCAGCTCCGCGCCGAGCCAGACCAGACGAAGGAGGACGGCACTGGAAATCGCAACGAAGCCACCAAATACGGGCGCGACCAGCTTGGTCAGGATCAGCTCTCTGACACCGACCCCGCCGGGGATCAACGAGAGAAAGCCGGCAACCATCGCCAGTGAAACGGTCGCCACGTACAGGGGAATCTGGCCGGGTAGCTCGAGCCCGTCGACGTTCATCCCTCGCAGCACGGCCCAAAGGCTCATCGCCAGAAAGAACCAGGTGACGCTCATCAGGAGGAAGCCTTCGGCGAGGCGTCCGATCCCAAGTTGTTCGAGCCGTTGGATTACGACCGGATGGGAGCGGCCTGCCTTGGTCAGGCGGACAATCCGCCGAAAGACCGGTGGCAAGATCGGCAGCCCGGCAGCCGCCATCAATCCGAGCGAGAGGAGGCACAAAAGCCACTGCTCGCTATGGATAACGGCCAGCACACCCGCCGCCCAGAGCGAGCCGACCGACATCATCGTGAGCGTCTCGAACAGCACACTGACAGCGGCGATGCCCGTATCGACCCGGTGGCTCCGAATCAATCCGGCCCGAAGCACCACGACCATCGCCTTACCCGGCACGTATTTGCCCAGGTGGCCGATGAAGTAGGCACGAAGCGTCTCGAAGAGCCGTGCCTCCTGGCCGAGGGCATGGAGCGTACGGTACCAGAAAAAACCGGCCGAGGTCAGGCCGACCAAATAAAGCACGCCGGAGAGGACGAGCCATCGGAAGTCAAGCGAGAAGGCCTCGGGGTTCTTTCGCAGCTCTCGAAAGCCGGTCAGAACCGTATCGCGAACGAACCAGAAGACTACCACAACAATCACCAGCTTGGCGACGATCATGGCAATCTTCTTTACCGTTTTGCGAGAGGCCATATCTTTCGTTTCCCCAAAATGGGTTATTTAGCCGCGCGACTTCATGTCCGCGCTCTGTGTAACTAATGATAAACCGTGACAGCTTTGTGTGAAATCACACCAACACAATAGCACAGCGTGACTTACTATTACTTACGCAGAGCGCGGGCATAAAGCCGCGCGGCTAAAATATTCTAATTCTGTTTTACTTTTGGCTCACTTCTTTCTTATACGCATCGTAAAGCTCACCAAGTTTTTCGGCTTCGAAGGTTTTATCGTGGACAAAGATCCGATAGCTGAGCGTAAACGGCGTGCCCGGCTCGAACGTTTTCTCGTTGACGCCCGGGTACCCAACACACAAAGGACCATAGTGGCGGGTGAGCCAGGTCGGCGGATAGTCGGGATGGTCGGGCGAGATGAAGACGGCCGCACCGCCACCGGTGATCTTGCCATCTTCGGTCGGTTTTCGCATCAGGTCAACCCACTCGAGCCGCGTGTCGGGCAGGTCCTTCTTCGTCAGGCCTTTGACCGTGCGGATCTCGGACTTGGTTACCGGCTTGACGAGAAATCGGACGGTCAGTCCGCCGTAGCTCTTCCGATCTGCTCCGCGAAGGGTGATCGGTTTATCGATCGGGGTGAAAGTCAAGTCCAGGTCGATCGGTCGGCCATCCTCGGTCGCCGGGTGGACCTTAATCTTCACTTCTTCCTTCATTACCTTTTTATCGTCGACAAACCAGCCGTTCTCCACCGCAAGTACCGCTCCGTCCTCGGTCGCCTCTTTCTTGATCCAGCGGACGAACTTATCGTTGATTTTCCCGTCGTCGATCCAAAGGTTGTAGTGCTCGCCGTCGATCACGACATGCGGCCAGGTCCAAAAGATCCCGTGGTGGTGGCGATGGTCGCGGGGATAGTCGTCCGTGAGGACCTCTTTTCCTTCCAGGTCCCAAAGCGGGTGGATATAGCAACCACGCGTACGTCGGTGATCGGTCTTCTTGAGTTTCTTGCAGACGGTCTCGCCAAAGTTATAGGCGAGCACTTGTTTTTCACCGTCCGAGACAACGATCGTGCGATCATTTTTTTCTTTAAGCGAAAACGGCTCCGCCTGGGCGGCTGCCGCTCCTAACGAGCCGAGAAAGACGAACAGGGTCAACGATGCCAAAATGCGATACATAGGTCAGACTCCTATCAAAGGGAACAATAGGCCACGGCCGTCCAAACAAACGACCAAGCAGCCAAGTAATACGAACTTACTCACGTCGGTTCCTATCACGGATCCCCTTTTCCCCTTTAGGCCGGAACAAGATTCCCGGTTCGTCTGTAAAGAGGGTTTGGATAGGTACTTTACAATATATAGGTAGGCAAAATGGAGGCGGGTGGCGAACCGTGCTTTTTCCTATACGTATTTATATATGGAGAATCGGCTCGCAGCGTGTCCTATTTAAATTTAACACACATCCTATCATAAAGTGTCCACCGCCAAAAGTAAACCCCTTCCCCCTTACGGGAGGGGACAATCCCAAATCCCCAAAGACGGATAGCACGTTACGAAAAATTTCAATACAATAGGAGCAACAACTCCTCTTCCTCCACTTTTTACCCAAGCCGAAATTGGGCCGCGAAGCATGCCCTATTTTGGATCAGGAACCAGCGACCAAAACGACGGGCAGGCCCGTCGACTAAAAGCTTATGAACGACGTAACCCAATGGATCTCGCAACTCGGCCACGGCAACCCGGAAGCGGCCGAAGCGATCTGGCAGGCCTATTTCGGGCGTCTGGTCAACTATGCACGTCGCAAGCTCGACGGGGTCGCCAAACGGTCGGCCGACGAGGAAGACGTGGCGCTGAGCGCCATGTACAGCTTCTGCCGCGGGATGGAGGCAGGCCGCTTCGAAAAGGTCGACGACCGCGAGGACCTTTGGAAACTGTTGGTAACGATCACCGCCCGCAAGGCGTGTGCCCAGCGTCGCCACAACATGGCGGCCAAGCGTGGCGGCGGCCGCGTGCGGGGCGAGTCATTCTTCGGCAGCCCGGACGATTCGCAAAACTATGGAATCGGTGAAATTCTCGGCTCCGAGCCGACGCCCGAACTCTCCGCCAAGGTGGTCGACGACTGCCACGCGCTGCTTGACGAGCTGGGAGACGAAACGCTCCGGCAAATTGCACTTTTAACGCTCGAAGGCTACCGAACAGCCGAAATCGCCAAGAAACTCGACTGCGTCCCCCGCACGATCGAGCGTAAACTGGCCCGAATCCGCGAAAAATGGGAGCGACACCTCCAACACAACCCCCCCGAGAATTAACCACCACAAAATCAGTAAAAACTGGCCAAATCCCCTCGATGCTTTACAGTACCGTGAGGTTCCCTTAAAATGGAAGGGTGGTTGCTATTAGTAGGGGAAATTGGGGTAATATCAGGTTCACACCATATTTGATGCCCAATATCCCATCTATTTTTCCAACCATCCCACATGCCTACCTTTCCTTTCCTTCCGCCAAAGTTTTTCACGAGTTGAAAATAGTTCCCCCAAAGGAGTAACGCCATGAAACAACTTGCTTTTTGTTTGTCCATCCTGGTCATGATCGGCTTACTTTCGGCCTTTGCCGCGACACCTGCCACGGCCGCCGATACCGACACCAAGGCAGACGCCAAAAAACCGAACATCATCTTGATCTACTGCGACGACCATGCCTACCAGACCATTGGTGCCTACGGTTCGGTCGTCAACGAAACGCCCAACATCGACCGGTTGGCCGAGGGCGGGATGCGATTCGACAAGTGCCTCGTGACCAACTCGATCTGCGGTCCGTGCCGCGCCGTAATCCAGACGGGCAAGTACAGCCACAAGAACGGATTCTACGACAATCGGTGCAAATTCGACGGCTCGCAACAAACGTTCCCGAAGTTGCTCCAGAAGGCGGGCTACCAGACGGCCGTTGTCGGAAAGTGGCACCTGAAAACGACCCCGCAAGGGTACGATTACTCCGAAGTCCTGATCGGCCAAGGCCCCTACTATAACCCGGTCATGAAAAAGAACGGCAAGAAAGTCAAGCACACCGGCTACACGACCGAGATCATCACCGATCTGACGGTGGATTGGCTGAAGAATAAGCGGGACCCGAACAAGCCGTTCATGCTCATGTTCCAACACAAAGCGCCCCACCGCAACTGGGCCCCGAAACTCAAGTACTACAAACGCTTCGATGGCGTCAAATTCAAGGAGCCGGATACCCTGTTCGACGACTACTCGGGCAACCGGCAGGCGGCCATGGAAAATGACATGACGATCGCCGACACGCTCAGCCTCCGCGACCTGAAACTGGTGGGACCGCGCGACAGCTATACGGACGAGCAAAAGGCCCAATGGCACAAAATGTACGACTCACGCGTCGCCGAACACAAGCAGTGGATCGAAGATGTCAAATCGGGCGAAAAGACCAAGGACCA
>JASFHG010000189.1:0-7101 GCA_050123355.1 Planctomycetia bacterium | reverse complement strand
TTCATCATGCGGCGGACGAGCCATTTCATGACGGGGGTGGTCCACCGGCCTTCGAATTCGCGTTTGACGTTTTCGAGTTCCTTTCGGATTTCGATATGTTGGGGGCAAAGTTCTTCGCACCGGCCACAGTTGGTACATTGCGAGGCGAGTGTGGGTTGGGTGGCGGGGAACAGATCGTGCATGGCGAGGTAGGTTCCGCGGGCGTAGAGCCGTTTGTGGAGCAGGTGGCCGGAGTTGTAGTGCATGAAACAGCCGGGGATATTGACGCCTTCGGGGCAAGGCATGCAGTAGCCGCAAGCGGTGCAGGGGACCTTGATCCGTTTTTCGAAGATTTCTTTAACTTGCTCGATGAGGTCCTTTTCTTCGGAAGACATGACGCCGGGCGTGGTGACTTCGGCGACCGCGACGTCTTCTCGTAGATGATCGGATTGGTTCAAGCCGGAAAGGACCATCGTGATTTCTTTTTGATCCCAAAGCCAACGTAAACCCCATGCGGCCGGCGATCGTTGCGAGGAATGAGCGGCCAACAGGGCTTTTGCCTTGGCGGGAAGTTGATTGGCCAGCAGCCCTCCGCGTAATGGCTCCATGACCAGTACGCCGATATCTTGTGACGAGGCATACTGTATGCCGGTAGTTCCTCCCTGGGTGTGGGTGTCGAGATAGTTGTACTGAACCAGGCAGACGTCCCACGGATAGACGTCGACCAGCTTGAGGAACTCGACACTGTTGCCGTGGAAGGAGAAGCCGACATGCCGGATCTTGCCTGCCTGTTTGGCACTTTCGATAAATTCTCGGATGCCGAGCCGCTCGAGTTCTTCCCATCGTGCAAGGGTGGGGAGGGCATGAATCAGATAGTAATCGATCGTTTCGGTTTTCAGACCATCAAGCTGTTGGTTGAGGGTCCGATCCATTTGCTCGCGGGTGTGGATCAGGTGCTGCGGCAGCTTGGTTGCGAGGTAGATTTTTTCGCGGTGGTGACCTTGGATCGCTTCGCCGAGAACCGACTCGCTACGGCCGGCGTGATAGAACCAAGCGGTGTCGAAGTAATTGACGCCCAGGTCGATCGCTTCGTGGATCAGGCGGTGCGACTCTTGTATGTTTACTCGTCCGAGTCGCCCGGAGGGGAGACGCATGCATCCGAATCCGAGTGTGGAGAGTTGGTCGCCGGTTTTGGGTACGGTGCGGTATTGCATGGTGATGAAATTTTACCGTCTTGTGTGTAAGTTGGCTAGGTTTTCAAAAATTGGAGTAGCGATTTATTGACGATTTCGGGCTGCTCCAATGGTGTCAGGTGGCCGGCGGCGGGAACCTGTACGAAAGTTGCATTGGCTATCGAGTCGGCCATCTGTTGCATCACCTCGGGCGGAGAAGGGATGTCATGTTCGCCCACCATGACGAGCGTCGGGATCTTTAACTGTGCGAGCAGTTCGGTCGAATCGGCACGCGCGGCCATCGCCAGTGACGCGGCGGCGATCGTGTTCGGCAGCGTGGCGAGCATCTTTTGCCGCATCTGCTCAACCAGCTCTGATTTCCGCTCCAGCGAGACGGGCGAGAAAAGTTTCGGAATCATCCCCTCGATGATTGGTTCAATCCCCTCGGAGAGCGCTCGCTGGGCCGTTTGCTCGCGGTTTTGGATCCCCTCGGGCGTGTCGATGTTGGGTCGCGTGTCGAACAGGGCGAGCCGCTCGACCCGATCGGCGTAGCATCGCATGAAGTCCATCACGACATAGCCGCCCATCGACAGTCCGGCCAGCGTGACCGGTTCGGTGATTCCCAGAGCTTCGAGGAGCTCGACCAGTGCGTCGGCCATCAGTGAGATGGACAGCTCTTTATTGCTGAGTAACTCGCTCTGCCCGAAGCCGGGCAGGTCCGGTACGATCACACGATAGCGGTCCTTCAACGCCTGAACCTGATTCTCCCAAAGGCTGTGGTCCATCGGGAACCCGTGCACCAGGAGTACAACCGGCCCGGCCCCTTTGTCGAGGTAAGCAAGTTGAAATCCGCTAATCGTGGTTACTTTTTGCATGTTTGGTAGGTGCTGGATTGTTTTTTCTAGAACTGGTTTCACAACTCAAAAACGTTCCATTTTCATACCAGCATCTTGTGGTCATCCGAAGGATCAACCACAAGATATGGGCCGCCAGGAAGTTATGAAACCACTTCTAAATAATTTAGCCGTCGAGCTTGCTCGTCGTTTTGGGTTGTTCTGGAATCCAAAAAAGAGGCTGCGTTTCATTTTCGGCTTGCGTACGTTTTAAAAAACGTTTTTTCCAAAAGGTGCGTCTTGACGCACCCTACAGTTGTTTACTTTTCTTTATCTTGAATAATCACCACCCAGCCGACGTCGCGGGTGGCGTGGGAGGTGGGGTCGGTCGAGGCGGAGACAGGCAGAAAAACGCATTGCATCGCGGTCGATCGACCTTTCGAGTTTGGTGAAGCGGGATCGGTAAACGACTCGATCAGTGTTGGGAGCATGAACGAGCTTTTTGAAGCACGGCAGGCTTCTCGCTTGGCTTCGAGTTCGGTGACCACCTCTTCGGGCAGTCGGATCAGCGGCAGGGTTGTGTCGGTGCCGGTGGCATCTTTGAAGGACGGGTGGTCCAGGATCAAGCCGGCTTGGGTTTCACCTTCGAGCTGGTCCGGTCGCAGGTCGGCCAAAGCGACGGACATCCGCTCTCGCCGTTCCGGGAGCTGGGTGAACCGTCCCAGTTCGACCGACATACCGAGGATCCCCAAAAATTTTCGTTTTGCAAGGTCGTCATTATCATAAATCGGCACACTGAAGGCGACTTTGAAATCGTTCTTCGTGCCCGAGCTTAAATAGACCGCCGAGACCTTAGGGCCGTCGATCGGTCGGACTTCCTCCAGCGGCGTGGTTTCCGGCAGGTTGTGCGGTCCGGCATGGAAGTAACTGCGGTGGTAAAACGGCTTGCCGATCGTCTTTTTCCACGGATAACGGGCCACCTGGATTCCTTGCCGGTTGACGATAAACCACGAGACCGCCTGACGCGAGTCGACCGACTCGGAGGCCTCTTTTTGGAGCCACTGCTCGATTTTGTGCCACTCGGGCGAGTCGACCGGCGATTTTTCTGCATCTTCGGGCACTTTTGTGTCGGCCAACAGTTCGCGGAGCTTTGGATTTTCGGCGAGCCGCTGAAGGATTCGCCAGCGCTGGTCGATTTCGTAGCCGATCGCACGGGCGGCGAAGACGGCCGTACTTTGCAGATGTGACAACCGAGCCTCTTCGGTCTCTTTTTGGGCCTTCTCGGCACGGACTCGTAGCGATGCCTCCGACTCGGCCAACCGACCGAAGATGATGGAGCTGGCGATGGCGATGACCAAAATGGCCGCGGTTCCGATTCCGGCCGCGATTGTCCCGGCCCGATGCCGACGAGCACGACGCAAGAACCGTTCGGCGAGTGGCTCGCGGTAGACTGTCACCGGTTCGTCCGCCATCCAGCGGTCCAGGTCGCGGGCAAACTGCTCGGCCGTGTCGTATCGCAAGGCGGGTTGGACGGACATCGCCTTCAAACAGATTGCCTCGAGTGCGGCGGGACATTTTGAGTTGACTTCGCGTGGAGACGGAAATTGGCCTGCCCGAATCTCGTCCCATACACGCCGGTCCGGGTCGCGATGGAAGGGGGTCGAACCGGTCAACAGTTTGTAGAGGGTTGCGCCGAGGCTGTAGATGTCGGATCGTGGCCCGACCGCGACGACCTCGCCGGGCAATTGTTCGGGGCTGATGTAACCGATCGTTCCGGCCCCGGTTCCCGAGGTCCCCGACCCGTCGGGGTGGTCGGACGAGTAGTCGGCGAAGAGGGTTTTTTCGCCACTCGCTTTGGCGCGAGCGTCCCGCTGGACAAATTGGGCCAGCCCCCAGTCAACCAGGAGTGTCTCGCCGAACTTGCCGATCATGATGTTTTCCGGCTTGATGTCGCGGTGGAGCACGCCTCGGTTATGGGCATACGCGACCGCATTACAGGCGTCGATCAGGTGTCGCAAGAGCCGATGAAGTTCGAGCCGCCATGCACTCCGGCCGCCCTGCCGGCTCCAGTCGGTCGCGTGGAAATCGTCGATCGCCGAGCGGAGTGTCCGGCCCTCGATAAACCGCATCACGTAAAATGGCCGGCCCAGCGAGTCGGTTCCCATCGTATAAACCGGAACGATGCCCGGATGGTCAAGCCGGCTGGTTACTTCCGCCTCGATCCGGAACCGTTCGCAGATATCTCGGTTCGTAATATGCTCGAGATGGATGCATTTAATTGCCACCTCGCGGTGCAATTGGCGGTCAAACCCGTGATAGACCTCTCCCAAGCCGCCTTCGGCATGGAACCGGATTTCGTCATATTCGGACGTGGCTTGAATCGCTTCGATCTCGGGGCGCTTGTGCTGTAATGACTCGGTCGGGTTATGGAGCTCGGTCTTTGCTGCCTGCTCGAACTGGTCGCGGATCTCATCGGCCGCTTGGGGGAAGCGCGTAAGGTAGTCGTCTAAAGAAGGGGGCGTGTCGTCTTGCGCTCGATAGGCAACGTCGATCGCAACCAGCTCACCTACCAGCTTGGCAAACGCCGAGGGAGTTAGCGTTTGTTCTTTTTGAGAGGTCGCGAAGTTTTCGATATCCGGAGCGGGAACGCCATCCGTTCGGCTTGCCTTCCAGGCTGCTTCGAACGTATCACAGATATCGTCCACGATCTGACCGATCGAGTCGTCACGTTGTCGGTTGTCGTCTTCCATGTCGCTTGTAGACCGCCAAGGGAGAAAAGGTCAGGTTCTGCCACTCAATAATGAAAAATAAGTCGCAAGACATTTTTTCATTTTACGGCATTTTCTCTGGTTTCGGGAGGATGTGCAAGATAAAAATAGTGGTTCTCGGCAATCTGGCTGATGTTATGACAATTTTATGCGTTTTCCTCGGATTCTAGCCTTGGGATGGTTGTAGAATGGCATGAAATCGGTTCTCCTTTTATTTTATTGGGGAAGCCGTTATAATAGTGTAACCATCCTTCCTAAAACACCGCAATTCCCCTATCTTAACAAACGAGAGAACAGAGATGATTCGTCGACCATTTTTTACGACCCTAACCTCTTTTGCGATTGCGGTTGCCTTACTTTGGCAGACCAGCGCGATTGCCCAGCAGACCAAGACGGTTGCCGCACCGCAGAGTACAGCGGCCGAGCAGCAGAATGTTGCTGAGTTGGCCAAGCGGCTCAAGAAGCATGTCGAGACGCTTTCCAAGGATTTTCACTCGCGGGACCGGTTTCATCTCGAGAATCAGGCCAAGTGTGTGAAGTATATTTCGGAACACTTCAAGAAGGCGGGCGCGGTGGTCTCGACCCAGGATGTGAAGTATCGCGGTCAAACGCATCAGAATGTGATTGCCCGTTTTGGAAACAAAGGTGGGAAACGGTTCATCATCGGCGCACATTACGATGCGGTACCCCATGCACCGGCGGCCGACGATAATGCCAGCGGTGTGGCGGCCGTTATCGAGCTTGCCTATATGCTCGGCGAGAAAGCAAAAGCCGGTGAGTTGAAGATGGATTTCGAGTTGGTCTCGTACACGCTCGAAGAGGTCGGGTTGATCGGCAGCACGATGCATGCCAGTTCACTGAAGGCTCAAAAGGTCGATGTGGCAGGCGCGATCGCGTTCGATATGATCGGTTATTTCTCCGACGAACCGAATTCACAAGACTATCCGGTCGAAGCGATGAAGAAAAAGTATCCGACCAAGGGCAACTTCATCGTCGTGGTGGGACGCAACGATCAAGAGAAATTCGTTGAACAGATCGGCAAGACGATGGAGAGTCATAAGGGGGTCAAGACCATTTATTTGGCCGCCCCGATGGTTTTGCCCGACATTTGGCGATCGGATCACGCAAGCTATTGGTTTTTCGGTTGGAAAGGGTTACTGATTACCGATACGGCCAATCTGCGGAACAAAGCGTACCACACGCCTCAAGACACGGCTGACCGCCTCAATTTCGAGAAGATGGCCCATGTTACGCTCGGTGTCTGGAAGGTGATGAACAAACTGCCGTTTGAGGAAAAGGCAAAAAGTGAGTAGCCCAAGCCGAAATTGGGTTTTTGATTGGTGCTCCCGCACCTTTGAGATAGTAAACGTTGTTGCCCCAAACACTCCAAGCCGAAATTAGGCTGCGAAGCGTGTCCTATTTCGGGTTTATGGAGTGGCGAGTTTTTGAGGGACCCGGAATAGAGCTTCACTCAATTCCGGCTTGAAGTATTTGAAAGTGAAAACTTTTCATGATCATTGATCTTTCGCATCCGCTTGAACATGGTCAACCGGTTTTTCCGGGGGATCCGGAAATCGAGGTTGTGGAATGTGGCGATCTTGCTTCATGCGGCTACCATATCACTCGGCTTGGCATGTCGACCCATCAAGGGACCCATCTGGATGCCCCGTTCCACTTTTATGACGACGGGGCGACGGTTGATCAGATCCCGTTGGAGAAACTGTACGGACCGGCCATGCTGGTCGACTTGGCCGCCGGCGACGAGCTGCCGTCCAAGACGCCGATCACGGTTGACATGCTCACTCCACACGAGTCAAAGTTTTCGCCTGGGGCGAAAGTTGTATGTCGGACTGGCTGGGACCGGAAATTTGGCACGCCCGAGTTTTTTACCGATGGTCCCTCCTTCACGATCGAGGCCATTCAGTGGATCACCGCCCGCCGAATCGACTTGCTGGGGATGGATATGCCGTCGCCGAGCGAGGCGTGGCAGGAGGCCCATCAAACGCTCTTGAAGCCCGGCGCCGAGATCGTGATCGTCGAGAGTATGGCAAACTTGGATCGTCTGCCCGAGCAGTTTATGCTGGCCGTTTTCCCACTTCGCATCACCGGCCGCGACGGTTCGCCTGTTCGAGCAGTGGGGATAGTTGATGAGTAGTTGTCGTTTGTGGTAGGATTTTTGCGATAAGAATTCTTCAGAACCAAAATAGAGCTTCGCTCAACTTCGGCTTGGGAGTCTTTGAAATAGTAACGTTTTATAGTGCTGGCAAGATAAAATGAACCGTGCCCGCGTTGCATCGTATAAATGGTAGTGAAAATCGTTCCAAATAGTGGCTGTTTCACTATAAGCAA
>JASFHG010000188.1:0-7109 GCA_050123355.1 Planctomycetia bacterium | reverse complement strand
ATCTACACGATCAAGGACACTCTTTTCCACCCCCGCTTAACTGGATCAGGGGAGATTCATTCACCCCAATAGGGCTAGTGGCGTGCTCTACCCTTATTTTCAAGGGTGGCGTAAATAGCCCAATCGGGCGGCATATACTCACAATTATCTACGCAGAAATATGGCCAATGCCCCTAACCCCGGCTTTCCAGGATAGCCTAACTCGTGTAGACTTAGGGATTCGTTTTGGCGTGCGAGAAAATCTAACTCCGCCGGCAACGTCGACACGATATATCTGTATTCGTTGCCAAGCGATAAATCGAATATTTATTTGAACCAGTTCCACAATTTCGGCGCTCCTCCGTCTTGTAATGTCTCCTGTTGGATAACGACAAGACACTATGTAAAATGGGAGCCGCTTGGAGTTGTGAGACTTACGTAGAACACAAGAGGAAAGTCATGGCCAAGCCCACCCGAAAAATCAAGAAAGCAAACCACGGCAAGCGTCCGGCAAGCAGCAAGACCCGCAAGGCAAAGCGTCAAGTCGTCAAAACCTGAGTTTGGACCTGTTTTGGAGTGCACGCCACATACCGATACGCATCCTGGCTTACGATAGCGTTTCGGTATCGCATGCCAGAACCGAATTTTTCATCATTGTAAGGGAGTTCTCGACGTGGTACGAAAACCGCTCATTTTAGATCACTCGGAATATGACCTGAATAATGTCATCGCCGATATCGAGGAAATTCGAAAATACAATCCTCAACGGCATGAGATGGAGCAACTGACCGCGATCGTCTACGAAGATCATGATCGTGGTGTCTGTGTCGGCTATAAGGACCTGGCGGAAGATGAATTCTGGGTCCGGGGCCACATGCCTGGTATGCCGCTGATGCCCGGAGTAATGATGTGTGAAGCGGCCGCCCAACTGTCGGCTTACTTCGCCCGAAAACATCGCGTTCTCGACGGAGAACTGGTCGGTTTCGGCGGCCTGGAAGATGTCCGCTTCCGCGGGATCGTCCGACCCGGCGACCGGTTCGTCATCATGGCAAAGAAGCTCTCCTCGCGAAGCAACATGATCAAATGCGACTTCCAAGGCTTTGTCAATGAAGAGCTCGTCGTCACGGGCCAGATCAAAGGTATCGTGTTGCCGATATCTCTGCTGCAGGAAAGCAAAGAAGTAGCATAGCCAAATTGGTTCGCGGCAGTCTCCAATTAACAAGAAGCGAGCCATGTTCCCCTTTCATTGTGACAACCCGACCTATCGGACCGCGTTCATCACCTGGGCCATCATCGGCATCAACGTGGCCATGTTCATCGGGTACTTGCGCATGTCCCCCTCCCATCGGGAAATGGCAGTCATTACACGTGGGTTCATCCCGGCGCGGGTTGTCCAATCGCTCAAGGGTGAACCGGTCACGATCCCGAAACAGGTGATTATCAATCATCCCGTTCTCGGACCGCGGCCAGGTATCCTCGACATAAAACTGTCTCCCAATCGTGGCAAGGTCCTGCTGTCGGTCTTTACGAGCATGTTCATGCATGCGAGCTGGATGCATCTGATCGGGAACATGTGGTTCTTGGCCCTGTTCGGCCCCAAATTGGAGGACCGACTCGGCCCGATACCCTTTTTGTTGTTTTATTTGCTAGGCGGCTTCATCGCCGCCGCCTGCCATTGGGCGATCGACCCGTCGAGCCTTACTTCAGTGATCGGCGCGTCGGGGGCCGTGGCAGCCGTGCTGGGTGGTTACGCGATCGCATGGCCCTGGGTTCGGGTCCAAACCCTCGTATTCCTGGTCATCTTCATCACCGTCATCGATGTGCCCGCCCTCTTTGTCCTGGGGGCATGGTTCCTGATTCAACTAGCCGAAGCCCACTACCAACTCGGCCTGAACACGGCCGGCGGCGTCGCATGGTGGGCCCACATCGGAGGATTTCTCGCAGGCATGGGCATGATGCCGCTGTTGTGCCTGGTGATTAAAGAGAAAAAACCGCCGGTCGAAGATGAAGAAGAAAATGAAACTTACGAGGAAGGGTAATCGCCATGGGCCAGCCTTCTTCACATCAGCCAACACGTCTCTTTATGGCCCTTTTCAGCCGCTTCGGAGAAGCGTTCGACTGGGCACGCGAACGAGCCGTCGACGCGTGGGGACCGATTGCCATCGAAAGCGAACCGTTTCACTTCGAAGAGACCAACTACTACCAATCGACCATGGGAGCCGAGCTGATCAAGCGGTTCTGGCTCTTTGAAAAGCCGTACGACCAATCGCACACGGTCGACGCGAAACTGACGACCAACGACTGGGAAGAAGAGTACCAAAAACTCAAACCGTACGAAGTCGCGCGGCCCTTGAACCTTGACCCGGGCTACATGACCGCGGCGAAGCTGATCCTGTCCTCAACCAAAAATTTTACGCATCGGATCTATCTCGACCGAGGCATCTTCGCCGAACTGACACTGTACTACAAAAAGAACGCTTGGCGTTACAATGACTTTACCTTCCCCGATTATCGTCGAGCCGACTATCACGCCTTTTTCGATAAGTGCCGACGATACATCCTCGACCATTCATAACCTATACCATCAAAGCAAAGCATACTGTGAAACCACTGACCCCGGAACAACTGCAACTCAAACAGGCGATCCTCGACCATGTCTACCGATCCGGCTACCAGCCGGTCAAGCCTCGCGTCATCGCGAAAAAACTGGGCCTTGCCCCCGAGCAAAAGGACGACTTCAAACGGGCGGTCAAGTTTCTGATCCGCGAGGGGAAACTCGCCTACGGTGCCAAGCACTTGATACGGCCCATCGCCGAAGAAGTCGAAACCGAAACGCCGCAAGCCCCCGCTTCCACCACCAAAAAATCCAAGGGGGTTAAAAAAACGGCTCCGGCGACCTCGGCCAAGGACCATGTGGGGGTCTTCCGCCGCAATCCGCGAGGGTTCGGCTTTATCCGCCCCAAAGGGTCTGAAGGAAAGGACCGCGAGGAGGTCGACGTTTATATCCCGGCCAACCGGACCGGCAACGCCTCCTCGGGTGACCTGGTCCGATTCCAGTTGATCCGCAGCTCGGACCATTTTCGACGGCGGCAAGGTGGCTCGGAAAGCTCGCGATTGAAAGGGAGCATCGTCGAAGTGCTCGAACGGCGGACGACTCGGTTTGTCGGGACGTTTCGCGAGGGCCGCTCTACGAGTCAGGTCATCGTCGACGGAAATTGCTTCACCGAACCGATCACGATCCGGCCGGAAGATACCCTTGAAGCCCAAACGGGCGACAAGGTGGTCGTCGAGGTGGTTCATTTTCCTTCGGCCTACAACGACGGGCTGGGGACCGTCACCGAAGTGCTCGGCCGGGCGGACGATCCGGAAGTCGACTTCCAGACGATCCTCAACGAGTTCAGCCTACCCGACGCGTTCGAGCCGGACACACTGACCGAGGCAGAAAAAGTAGCCGAGGCGTTTGACGAAAAGGATCTGAGCGGCCGGACCGATCTAACCGGCACGACGGTCGTGACGATCGATCCGATCGACGCGCGGGACTTTGACGACGCTATCTCACTCGAACGGATCGACGAGAATGACTGGCTACTCGGCGTCCATATTGCCGACGTGGCCCATTTCGTGCGCGGAAAAAGTGCGTTGGACCGGGCGGCCCGCGATCGAGCGACCAGCGTCTACCTGCCCGATCGAGTCATCCCGATGCTGCCCGAAACGATCTCGAACCATCTGGCGAGCCTCCAGCCGCACAAAAACCGCTATACGAAAACCGTTTTCGTCCGATTCAGCGCCAACGGCACGTTTCTCGAAGCCAAGTTCGCCCGCTCGGTCATCCGCAGCGATCAACGGCTCACCTACGAAGAGGTCGACGAGTTTATCGAGGATCCGGATCCCAATGCAAAAACGTTCGAGGAAAAATGGGGGCCGGCAGTCTGCGATCTGCTCGGCCGGATGCACGAGCTGGCGGTCTTGCTACGTGCCCGCCGCTTTGCACGCGGCTCGTTGGAGTTGGCGATGCCCGACGTGCGGATCAACCTGGGCGAGACGGGCGAGGTCATCGGTGCCGAGACGGTCGAAAGTACCGAGAGCCGCCGGATCATCGAGGAATTCATGCTCGCGGCCAACGAGGCGGTCGCCCAAGAGCTGACCGATCGCGAGATCCGGTTCATGCGACGCACCCACGGCAAGCCCAGCCCTCGCAAAATGGAGCAGCTCTCGCAATTCGTCCGCGAGCTCGGCTTCGACATCGACAGCCTCGAAGACCGTTTCGCACTCCAGCAACTCCTGATCACGACGGCCGACGTGCCCGAGAGCCGGGCGGTTCACTACGCGGTCCTCCGCTCGATGCAAAGGGCCGTCTACAGCGGAAAAGCCTCGCCCGAGGGACACTATGCCCTGGCGACCGAAAATTACTGCCACTTCACCTCCCCGATCCGGCGCTATCCCGACCTGACGGTCCACCGCGTACTCGATCGGCTTTTTGACGGGAAAAATCCCTCGGTCGAGCAGGAAACGCTCAATCTGCTTGCCGAACATTGCTCGGATCGCGAGCAGAGGGCCGAAGCGGCCGAACGGGCCTCGGTCGAGTTGAAGTTGATCCGCTATCTCGAGACGCGGCCCGGCGAGCAATTTGACGCGATCATCACCGGCGTCGAGCGTTTCGGACTGTTCGTCCAGGGGCTTGATCTGCCGGTCGAAGGGCTCGTCCCGGTCGATTCACTTCCATACGACCGTTACTATCACGATCGGACCACCCACACGCTGGCCGGCCATCGCCCCTCAAACCAGTTTCGGCTCGGCGATCTCATGCGGGTGGAGCTCGCTCGGGTAGATGCCGGGCGTCGCGAGATCCAGTTTCGTCCGCTCATGGCAGAAGATGACCACGATGCACCACGTCTTAAAAAACGAAGATCCAAAAGTCGAAAGCCACGGCATAAGCCCAAACACCGCAAACGGGACAAATAGAAAAAGCAGATGAAGAGTCTATCCAAAAACCGGGACAGGTACCTGAAAAAAGGGAGCCAGTCCCGATTTTTGGATAGGCTCTAATTTTCTTCCAGACCGGCGTCGATTTGAACCGCGCCCATGGGAGAGGTGAAAGGAATCTCGATTGGCTGAACATTGACGGGGAAACTGATCACATGGTCCTTACCGGTAATGACCGAAGGCAATCCAAGGCTCATCTCGTATTGTTCCAGCAGGCTCTTGGCCTTTCCGGCGACCATATTTCCCAGTTCGCCGGTCAAGTCGATCACATCCTGATTGATCGTGTCCACTTTTTCCCCCAAGAAGACTTCGGCGGCATGGGTGGCGACGGCCTGATCTATACTAAGAACCACCAATCCCGAAGCTTTCCCGGTAAGACTCAATATGGCGCTAAGTCCCAGCGACGGATTGCAATTGCTTTTGAGACTGATTTCTCCCCGCTCCAATTCCAAGTTGAGTGCCTGTTTGAAGACGGTCGTAACAGCGACAATAAACGGATTGATATGTTCTGCCTTCATGAATAAATCACCGGCCTTTTGTTCAGGCGGTTATCTTCTTGTCTCTTGAATGCTCTATTGTCGCACGAAAATTTGCGCACAAGGTTCCTTTTGAGGAAAATTCCCCCTCAATAGTGTCTTCAATAGTGTAGTACATATTTCGTGCCGACGAAAGGGGAGGAAGCATATCCCCCGAAATGGATCCGGTAAGTTCTCGCTTCCTTCCAGCAAGAGTTCCAGATGGTCCGTTTATGACGGTTTTAAGCAATTACGAAAATGACCGGTAATCCGGTACTTACAAAGAAAACCACCCTTTAATTTGACGCACCTCGTTTTACAACCAAAACTTTAAGAGCCTGAGGTTCATACAAACCGGCACAATCTGGAAGATTATTGATTCCAAATGTATTGAATGATCCTTCTGCCGCCGCAAACACTGTACTAACCTGCAGGTTTGCTCGTTTTTGAACCGCAAAACGGTTCATCAATAATGTCGAGGATCAATAAAAAGGGAAGGTAAAGGTAATTCCATGAGCATCCGTGTACTTGTTGCTGACGATTCCAGCACTATGCGTAAGATCATTATCCGAGCCCTGGGAGCTCTGGGAATCGATGAAATTACGGAAGCCGATAACGGCGAAACCGCCATCAATCTATTCCCCACAGCCCCATTTGATCTGGTATTGACCGATTGGAACATGCCGGCCAAGACGGGGCTTGAGGTAATTCAGGCAATCCGTGAGATCAATAAAGAAACCCCCATTATCATGATCACGACGGAAGCCGAGAAACGACGTGTGGTTGAAGCCATCCAGGCGGGTGTCACCGATTACCTCGTCAAACCCTTCGAGGCCGACGACCTGAAGCAGAAAGTAGAAAAACACTGCCCTAGCATCGCCTAGGACAATTCCCGAAAGCCTCATCCCCAACAAGCCGCTCTCGTTTACCGCGCTCCTCCCAGTTTGGGGCAAATCACGGCGAACGAGAGCGGCTTTTTCTATGAAAAACGGGGGCTCTATTCAGGAGAAACGGTACGAAATCGACTCCGATCGGGCACCGTCGAGCATAAAACGCCGCCGCGACAGCCTGTCTACTTTCTTTATTTTACCTATCCCTCCTTCTGGGTATATTTCTCTAAATCCACACAATCACCATGACCGATAAGAGCATTCGGAGCGCCATCGTTAGTGCGCCCGGGTTTTTTTCTGACCTTGCAGAAGTCAAAAAAGCAGAATTTTAAAAAAAGGTGAAATCATGCTTCGCAAGACCCAGCTAGTAGCTATCTTAGGGATCGCGATTCTCATTTTCGGACAAACCGCCCTTGCACAATCGCAAGAGTCGCCATCCTCCAAAGGTCTGCAAAAGCTTTCCAGTTCGGTGAACCAAATTGGCAAGGAAGTCAACCAGTTTGGGAAAAATCTGGTCGATCTCGTTTTGGACAAAGAGCAAAACAAAAAAACGGGCCAGAAATCTCAAAACAAGCAACCGTCCTCCGAATTCTCTTCAGAAAGGGCAGGCAGTGCTTTTAATTACCATCGAACGGCCCGTAATAATACGTCGTCGACCAAAGAAGCACCCCGCCCCAGTGAAACCTATTCTCCCCGGCAGCCCTACAGCAGTGGCGAACCCAACAAAATCAAACTATCCAAC